>CAYNWX010000208.1:0-11184 GCA_964401005.1 uncultured Natronohydrobacter sp. | reverse complement strand
ATGGTGATGCCGGGTGACAACCTGAAATTCGAGGTTGAGCTGATCGCGCCGATCGCCATGGAAGAGAAGCTGCGCTTCGCCATCCGTGAAGGCGGCCGCACCGTCGGCGCAGGTGTCGTGTCGAAAATCATTAAGTAACGTAACAGGCAGGGTGCGTGGAGAGCCGCGCACCCAAGCTTGCCGAGGGAAAAGAAGATGCAAGGTCAAAATATCCGCATCCGGCTCAAGGCCTTCGATTACCGCGTGCTTGATGCGAGCACGCAGGAAATCGTCAACACGGCCAAGCGCACGGGCGCTCAGGTGCGCGGTCCGATTCCGCTGCCGAACAAGATTGAGAAGTTCACGGTTCTCCGTGGTCCGCATGTCGACAAGAAATCGCGCGACCAGTGGGAAATCCGCACGCATAAACGTCTTCTCGACATTGTCGATCCGACCCCCCAGACCGTGGACGCGCTTATGAAGCTCGACCTGGCCGCCGGTGTCGATGTCGAGATCAAAGTTTAAGGAGCCCGGACAATGCGCTCTGGAGTTATTGCTAAGAAGCTGGGCATGACCCGGCTGTTCATGGAGGACGGGCGGCAAATTCCCGTGACTGTCCTTCAACTGGATGGATTGCAGGTGGTCGCACAGCGCACTGCCGATCGTGACGGCTACACTGCGGTTCAGTTGGGTGCGGGCACGGCGAAAGCCAAGCGCGTTTCGGCCCCGATGCGTGGTCATTATGCCAAGGCAAGTGTTGCGCCCAAGCGCAAGCTTGCCGAATTCCGCGTCAGCCCCGACAATTTAATCGAGGTTGGTGAGGAAATCACGGCAGACCATTACTTTGCGGGTCAGTTCGTGGATATCGCGGGCACCTCGATTGGTAAGGGTTTTGCGGGTGCCATGAAGCGCCACAATTTCGGTGGTTTGCGCGCATCGCATGGTGTGTCGATCAGCCACCGTTCGCACGGCTCGACTGGCCAGTGCCAGGACCCGGGCAAGGTGTTCAAAGGCAAAAAGATGGCAGGCCATATGGGTGCCGTTCGTGTGACCACGCAGAACCTGCAAGTGGTGCGCACCGACAGCGAGCGTGGCCTGATCATGGTCAAAGGCGCGGTTCCCGGTTCCAAGGGCGGTTGGGTCACGATCAAGGACGCGGTGAAGAAGCCCTTCCCCGAGAACGCTATTGTGCCCGCTGCGCTGAAATCGGCTGCTGACGCTGCCCGTCAGGCTGCTGAAGCTGCCGCTGCCGCTGCTGCCGCCGAGGAAGAAGCAGCCCGTTTGGCCGCCCTGGAAGCCGAAGCCGCAGAGCAGGAAGCTGCTTTGAAAGAGGCCGAAGCGTCCATTGAAGCCGATAAGAAGGAAGGCGAGTGATATGAAACTCGACATCGTTAACCTGCAAGCGGGCAAAGCCGGCGAAGTCGAGCTGAACGAGGCCATCTTTGGCCTTGAACCGCGCGCCGACATCCTGCACCGCGTGGTACGCTGGCAGCGGGCGAAAGCCCAAGCTGGCACCCACAAGGTGAAAACCCGGTCGGAAACCAGCTATTCCACCAAGAAGATCTACCGCCAAAAAGGCACCGGTGGCGCACGCCACGGCGACCGCAACGCGCCGATCTTCCGTAAAGGTGGTGTTTATAAAGGTCCGACCCCGCGCAGCCATGCGCATGACCTTCCCAAGAAGGTTCGTGCTCTGGGCCTGCGTATGGCGCTGTCCGCGAAAGCGGGCGCTGGCAAGCTGATGGTGCTGGATTCGACCGATATGGCCGAAGCCAAGACTGCCATTCTGGCCAAAGCGGCGAAGGAACTGGGTTGGAAAAAGGCCCTGATCATCGACGGCGCCGAAGTAAGCGAAAACTTCGCCCGCGCCGCACGCAACCTGGATGGTGTCGATGTGCTGCCGTCGATCGGGGCGAATGTCTATGACATCCTGCGCCGTGACACGCTGGTCATCACCCGCGCCGGGCTGGAAGCACTGGAGGCTCGACTGGCATGAGCGTGAAAGCTGAACATTACGACGTGATCCGCAAGCCGATCATCACCGAGAAGGCAACCATGGCGTCTGAAGCCAATGCTGTTGTGTTCGAAGTGTCGATCGACTCGAACAAGCCGCAGATCAAGGATGCTGTCGAAGCTATCTTCGGCGTGAAGGTGAAAGCTGTGAATACTGCGATCACCAAAGGCAAGACCAAGACGTTCCGTGGGGTCAAAGGCCGCCGCAAGGATGTCAAGAAAGCCTATGTCACGCTTGAAGACGGAAATGCTATCGACGTGACCACCGGCCTCTGAGGTTGGATGCACACCACTTGAATTGCCCCGTCTTTTCAGGCGGGGCAATTTTGTTTAGTGTCACGCGAAATTGATCCTCACGAGGCCGTGACCTTGAAGCTTCCCACAATTCTTGCGCTGCCTTTGACGCGCTATCGCATATCAGAGGGGCATATGACCTGCCCGTTATGCAAGGCTGACGGCTATCGACCCTTGGCCGCGATTGACCGGCGCCTGAAGCGTCTGGATCAGGGCGTCTGCGCCAGTTGCGGCTTGGTGCGGCAAGTTCCTTTGCCAAGCGAGGCGGCGCTGGAGCAATATTATGCCTCCGACTACCGCGCAGATTATCATCTGGTGTTTCGCGCGCCCAGCGACAGCAAACGCCAAAAGCGACTGAGCGTTGCGAAGCCTCGGCTGGACAATCTTGCGCCGTTCCTGCCGCAACAGGGGCGCATTCTGGATTTCGGGTGCGGGTCGGGAGAATTTGTCGAAACCTGCAATGCCGCAGGATTTGTCGGTGCGGGGTTCGAGCCGGGCGAGGATTATGCGCAGTATGCCCGCGAGGTCCGCAAGCTGGACGTTCAAACCGGACGGTGGCAGGATGTGGCATTTGAGGGGCAGTTCGACGCGATCACGTCCTTTCATGTCTTCGAGCATCTGGTCGATCCCTGCGCGGCGCTCGAGCGTATGCTGACATGGTTGAAGCCCGAGGGGTTCATCTATCTGGAGACGCCACATGCTCTGCGCGGCATCGAGCGCAAGGGCTTTGCCAGCCTGCATTTCGCGCACACGCTTGGCTTTACCCGTTACACGATGGAAGCGCTCGGGGCTGCGGTCGGGCTGAAGCCGGTTGCCATCTTCGACGCGAACAATATCGCAATCATTTTCCAGCGTGGGGCAGCACGGCCAAAGGCCGACATCTATGCCGATGCACAGTCGGAATGGGCAGGCTGGGACAAGGGCAAGGTGCATGCGCAATTCCCGCGATATCTGTGGAACAAGGCGATTGGACGGCTTTAGGCCCGGATGCCCAGAATCATTCCCGCGGCTATAGACATGGGGTGAAACACCTGCTACCTGCACCCCACGCAAGGCCCCGGATTCGTTCCGGGGCCTGCAAATTTTGACTGAACGCTCCCTCGCGGGACGCAAAGCTAACGGAAGACAGAAAGCATGGCACTCAAGTCGTATAAACCAACGACGCCGGGCCAGCGTGGGCTGGTTCTGATCGACCGTTCGGAGCTTTGGAAAGGTCGCCCGGTCAAGGCCCTCACAGAGGGTTTGACCAAGTCGGGCGGTCGGAACAACACCGGACGGATTACCGCACGCCGTATTGGCGGTGGCGCGAAGCGCTTGTATCGCATTGTCGATTTCAAGCGCAACAAGCTGGATGTTCCGGCCATCGTAGAACGGATCGAATACGACCCGAACCGCACGGCCTTCATCGCTTTGGTTAAATATGAAGACGGCGAGCAGGCGTATATCCTTGCGCCCCAGCGTTTGGCGGTTGGCGACAAGATTGTTGCGTCACAGAAGGCCGACATCAAGCCCGGCAACGCGATGCCCTTCTCGGGCATGCCGATCGGCACGATTGTTCACAACATCGAAATGAAGCCCGGCAAAGGCGGTCAGATCGCACGTTCTGCAGGCACCTATGCCCAATTCGTGGGTCGTGACGGTGGCTATGCCCAGATCCGTCTGTCTTCGGGCGAGTTGCGCATGGTCCGTCAGGAATGCTTCGCAACCGTCGGTGCCGTGTCGAACCCCGACCATTCTAACCAGAATTTTGGTAAAGCCGGTCGCACCCGCCATCAGGGCAAGCGCCCGTCGGTGCGTGGTGTGGCTATGAACCCGATCGATCACCCCCATGGTGGTGGTGAGGGTCGCACCTCGGGTGGCCGGACGCCGGTTACGCCTTGGGGTAAAGACACCAAGGGTCGCAAGACGCGCTCTAACAAGCAGACCGACAAGTATATCCTGCGGTCTCGCCACGCGAAGAAGAAGGGTCGCTAATCCATGGCACGTTCAGTTTGGAAGGGCCCTTTCGTTGATGCTTACGTTTTGAAAAAAGCGGAAAAAGCACGCGAGTCGGGTCGTAATGAAGTCATCAAGATCTGGTCGCGCCGTTCGACCATCCTGCCCCAGTTCGTTGGGCTGACGTTCGGCGTGTATAACGGGAAAAAGCACGTTCCCGTCAACGTGACCGAGGACATGATTGGCCAGAAGTTCGGTGAATATTCGCCGACGCGCACCTATTATGGGCACGCTGCCGACAAAAAAGCGAAACGGAAATAAGCCATGGGTAAAGAGACAAATCCGCGCCGCGTGGCCGAGAATGAAGCAATGGCGAAGACGCGCATGCTGCGCACCTCGCCGCAGAAGCTGAACCTCGTCGCTGCCATGATCCGCGGCAAGAAGGTTGATCGTGCGCTGTCCGATCTGACCTTCTCGAAAAAGCGTATTGCTGGCGACGTCAAGAAATGCCTGCAATCGGCGATTGCCAATGCTGAGAACAACCACGGTCTGGATGTCGATGCACTGGTCGTGGCCGAAGCATGGGTTGGTAAGAACTTGGTCATGAAGCGGGGCCGTCCGCGTGCACGCGGTCGTTTCGGCAAGATCATGAAGCCGTTTTCCGAACTGACCATCAAGGTTCGCCAGGCCGAGGAGCAAGCATAATGGGTCACAAGGTAAATCCGATCGGTATGCGCCTTCAGGTCAACCGGACCTGGGACAGCCGCTGGTTCGCGGAAAGCAAGGATTACGGCAACCTGTTGCTGGAAGACCTGAAAATCCGTGATTTCATTCACGAAGAGTGCAAGCAAGCCGGCATCAGCCGCGTGATTATCGAACGTCCGCACAAAAAGTGCCGCGTCACGATCCACACGGCGCGTCCGGGTGTCATCATCGGCAAAAAAGGCGCCGATATCGAAACCCTGCGCAAGAAGCTGGCAAACTTCACCGCATCTGACCTGCACCTGAACATTGTCGAAATCCGCAAGCCGGAGCTTGACGCGCAACTGGTAGCAGAATCGATCACACAGCAGCTGGAACGTCGTGTCAGCTTCCGTCGCGCTATGAAGCGCGCTGTGCAGAACGCGATGCGCATGGGTGCCCTTGGCATTCGCGTGAACCTGGCTGGTCGCTTGGGCGGTGCAGAGATTGCACGGACCGAGTGGTATCGTGAAGGTCGCGTTCCGCTGCACACGCTGCGCGCGGATATCGACTATGCGCATTCCGAAGGTCTGACGGCTTACGGGATCATCGGTGTGAAAGTGTGGATCTTCAAGGGCGAGATCATGGAACATGATCCGCAGGCCCGTGATCGTCGGCATCAGGAACTTCAGGACAGCGGCGGCGCTCAGCGCCCGCGCCGTTGAGCCAAGTGAAGGAGTAGAGCAATGCTACAACCGAAACGGACGAAGTTCCGCAAGCAGCACAAAGGCCGCATCCATGGCGAAGCCAAAGGCGGGTTTGACCTGAACTTTGGTGGCTATGGCCTGAAAGCGCTGGAGCCGGAGCGCATCACCGCGCGCCAGATCGAAGCCGCTCGTCGTGCCATGACGCGCCACATGAAGCGTCAGGGCCGCGTCTGGATTCGCATCTTCCCGGATGTGCCGGTCACCTCCAAACCCACCGAAGTGCGTATGGGTAAGGGTAAGGGTTCGGTCGATTTCTGGGCCGCAAAGGTCAAGCCGGGCCGCGTGATGTTCGAGATTGACGGTGTCAACGACGCCACCGCGCGCGAGGCGCTGCGTTTGGCTGCAATGAAACTGCCAATCAAGACCCGCGTCGTTCAGCGCGAAGACTGGTAATCAGCAGGGCGCGTGCTGGACACGCATCCTGCTACGCACTCGGATATCCCGGCTTTCTTCAAGCCGGGATATCTTCTTTCCAAGGGGCACTTGCCAAGCGAGCGCAACGCGCCTATACGGCACGCTCATCCACCTCCGCCGGGAATCAGGGTGACCCTGTCACAGGGGCCTTCCGGTGATTGTTGACTAAAGGAATGGCCATGAAAGCCGAAGATCTGCGATCCAAGACACCGGATCAGTTGCGTGACGAACTCGTTGCGCTGAAAAAGGAAGCGTTCAACCTGCGCTTCCAAAAGGCGACCAATCAGCTGGAAAACACAGCTCGTATTCGCCAGGTCCGTCGTGACGCCGCGCGCGTTTCGACCATCCTCAACGAAAAAGCCGCTGAAGCGGCGGCGAACTAAGGAGCTGGCCCATGCCCAAACGCATCCTGCAAGGCAAGGTGACGAGCGACAAGAACGAGCAGACTGTAACGGTTCTGGTCGAGCGCCGCTTCACGCACCCCGTTATGAAGAAAGTGGTTCGCAGCACAAAAAAGTATCGTGCCCACGATCCGCTCAACCAGTTCAAGATTGGTGACATTGTTCGCATCATCGAATGTGCGCCGATCTCGAAGTCCAAGCGCTGGGAGGTTCTGGTCGACGCTTCGGCATAAGGCCCGTTCCAAACAGACTTATCGAAACCCTGGGCATGATGCCCAAAGGTCGGGAGAAACCAAATGATCCAGATGCAGACCAATCTGGATGTTGCTGACAACTCTGGCGCACGCCGAGTTCAGTGCATCAAGGTCCTCGGCGGTTCCAAGCGGCGTTATGCGTCCGTGGGCGACATCATCGTGGTGTCGGTCAAGGAAGCCATTCCGCGGGGCCGTGTGAAGAAGGGTGACGTGCGTAAAGCTGTCGTCGTTCGGACCGCAAAAGAAGTGCGTCGTGAAGACGGCACTTCCATCCGCTTCGACCGCAACGCGGCCGTGATTCTCAACAACTCTGGCGAACCTGTCGGCACCCGTATTTTCGGGCCGGTGGTGCGCGAGCTGCGTGCGAAGAACTTCATGAAGATCATCTCGCTCGCTCCGGAGGTGTTGTAATGGCTGCAAAGTTGAAAAAAGGCGACAAAGTCGTCGTGTTGACCGGCAAGGACAAGGGCAAGCAAGGCGAGATTTCGACCGTCATGCCCAAGGACAACAAAGCGGTTGTGGACGGAATTAACATTTCGATCCGCCACACCAAGCAAAGCCAGACCAGCCAAGGTGGCCGCCTGCCCAAGGCAATGCCCATCGACCTGTCAAACCTGGCGCTTGTTGACAGCAACGGCAAAGCAACGCGCGTTGGCTTCCGCGAGGAAGACGGCAAGAAAGTGCGCTTCGCCAAGACAACCGGGGAGGCGATCTGATGCTGGATCAAGCCAACTACACCCCGCGCCTGAAGACGGTCTATGCCGACCAGATCCGGGCTGCGATGAAAGAAGAATTCGCCTACAAGAACGACATGATGATCCCCAAGCTCGACAAGATCGTGCTGAACATGGGGATTGGTGAAGCCGTCAAGGACACCAAGAAGATCAAGTCGGCGCAGGCGGATCTGACCGCGATTGCGGGCCAGAAAGCTGTCATCACCAAGGCACGCACCTCGATCGCGGGCTTCCGCGTCCGTGAGGAAATGCCGCTGGGCGTGAAGGTCACTCTGCGCGGTGCGCGCATGTATGAATTCCTAGATCGCCTGATCAACATCGCGCTGCCGCGCGTCCGCGACTTCCGCGGCGTCAAAGGCACGTCGTTCGATGGCAATGGCAACTACGCCATGGGCATCAAGGAACATATCGTGTTCCCCGAGATCAATTTTGATCAGATCGACGAAATGTGGGGCATGGATATCATCATCTGCACCACCGCGAAAACCGACGCGGAAGCCAAGGCGCTGTTGAAACTTTTCAACATGCCCTTCAATAGCTGACGCGAGAGGGAGAGAACCAATGGCTAAAAAAGCAATGGTCGAGCGCGAAAAGAAGCGTCAGAAGCTGGTAGCGAAATACGCGACCAAGCGTGCTGAGCTGAAAGCAATCGCCGCCGATGCCGAGCGCCCGATGGAAGAGCGTTTCAAGGCAAACCTGAAACTGGCACAATTGCCGCGGAATTCTTCGGAAACCCGTCTGCACAACCGCTGCCAGCTGTCGGGCCGTCCGAAGGCGTATTATCGCAAACTGAAATTGTCGCGGATCGCGCTGCGGGATCTGGCCTCGAAAGGTCAAATCCCCGGCATGGTCAAGTCGAGCTGGTAAGGAGAAGGGATCATGTCCATGAACGATCCGCTCGGCGATATGCTGACCCGTATCCGTAACGCGCAGATGCGCGGCAAATCGACCGTGCGCACGCCCGCGTCGAAGCTGCGCGCTTGGGTGCTCGATGTTTTGGCAAGCGAAGGCTACATCCGTGGCTATGAGCATGTCACCACCGAGAGCGGTCATGCAGAGCTCGAAATTTCGTTGAAATATGCCGATGGCGCCCCCGCCATCCGTGAATTGAAGCGCATTTCGACGCCCGGTCGCCGTGTCTATTCCGGTGTTCGTGAAATTCCGCAGGTCCGCAATGGCCTCGGTATTTCGGTTGTCTCCACGCCAAAAGGCGTGATGTCCGATGCAGCAGCCCGCGCCGCCAATGTTGGTGGCGAAGTGCTCTGCCGTGTGTTCTGAGGAGGGCTGAGATGTCTCGTATTGGCAAAAAGCCTGTCGAACTGCCTTCGGGTGTAAGCGCGCAGGTCTCGGGCCAGACCATCGAGGTCAAAGGCCCCAAGGGAACCCGCAGCTTCACCGCTGGTGATGACGTGGATATCGTGCTGGACGGCAACACCGTTACTGTCAAGCCGCGCGGCCTGTCCAAGCGTGCCCGTCAGCAGTGGGGTATGACCCGCTCGATGGTTGCGAATCTGGCAACCGGCGTGACCACCGGCTTCAAGAAAGAGCTGGAACTGGTCGGCGTTGGTTACCGTGCCGCAATGCAGGGCAAGGACCTGAAACTGTCGCTGGGTTACAGCCATGAAGTGATCTTCGAGGTTCCCGCAGGCATCACCGTGTCCTCTCCCAAGCAGACCGAAGTTGTTGTCGAAGGTATCGACCAGCAGCAGGTTGGCGAAGTGGCGGCGAATATCCGCAAGTGGCGTTCGCCAGAGCCCTATAAGGGCAAAGGCATTCGCTACAAAGATGAGTATATCTTCCGTAAGGAAGGCAAGAAGAAGTAAGGGCGCGAAAGATGGCGAACACAAAGCAAAAGCTGTTCCAAAAACGCCGCCTGCGCGTTCGGAACAAACTAAAAAAGTCGGCCAATGGACGTCCGCGTCTGTCTGTCCACCGCTCCAACAAAAACATCAGCGTTCAGTTGATCGACGATGTGCGCGGTGTGACATTGGCTTCGGCCTCGACGCTGGAAAAAGATTTCGGTGTCGTGGGTGTCAACAACAAGGACGCAGCTGCCAAGATTGGTGCCGCGATTGCCGAGCGCGCGAAAGCCGCCGGCATCGAGGAATGCTATTTCGACCGCGGCGGCTTCATCTTTCACGGGAAGGTCAAGGCACTCGCCGACGCCGCTCGTGAAGGCGGCCTGAAGTTCTGAGGAGACGATTATGGCAGAAAGAGAAAACCGCCGGGACCGCCGCGATCAGCGCGAGGAAACCCCGGAATTCGCCGATCGTCTGGTAGCGATCAACCGCGTGTCGAAAACCGTGAAAGGCGGCAAACGCTTCGGCTTTGCTGCCCTCGTGGTGGTCGGCGATCAGCGTGGCCGTGTGGGCTTTGGCAAGGGCAAGGCGAAAGAAGTGCCTGAAGCCATCCGCAAGGCAACCGAACAGGCCAAGCGCCAGATGGTGCGCGTGCCGCTGAAAGACGGACGCACGCTGCACCATGACATCGAAGGCCGCCACGGTGCGGGCAAGATTGTCATGCGTCAGGCCGTGCCGGGGACCGGTATCATTGCCGGTGGTCCGATGCGCGCCGTGTTCGAGATGCTGGGCCTGCAAGATGTTGTGGCCAAGTCGCTTGGCAGCCAGAACCCCTATAACATGGTCCGCGCGACGTTCGACGCGCTGAAAAACTCGGCCAGCCCCCGTCAGGTGGCGCAGCGTCGCGGCAAAAAGGTTGCAGATATCCTGCGCAAGCCTGAGGCCGAGACCGAAACCGCAGACGCGTAAGGAAGGGTTAACACAATGGCTAAAACCATCGTCGTAAAGCAGATCGGCTCTCCGATCCGCCGTCCTGCCGTCCAGCGCGCCACGCTGGTCGGCTTGGGCCTTAACAAGATGCACCGCACTCGCGAACTGGAAGATACACCTTCCGTGCGCGGCATGGTGGCTTCGATCCCGCACTTGGTGCAGATCGTGGAAGAGCGCGGCTAAGCTCGCGCTTCGCTGGAATTTGAAGCGCCCCGGTCCACAAGGCCGGGGCGTTTTCCTTATTTGGCCAGTCGAAGATTGTTGGGAAACTGCCGTGCCTGTGCCAAGGGTAGGGGACACAATAAGGCTTCCCGATGCCGCTTTTTGCCCTGACCATCCTGACCATGATCTTCTTCGCAGCGAATTCGTTGCTGAATCGAGCGGCTTTGGCGGGCGACTATATCGGGCCTGCCGAATTTGCGGCACTGCGCGTTGTCAGCGGCGCATTCATGCTGTGGTGTCTTGTTGCGTTGCGCGCGGGCCCGCGCGCAGCGTTCCGGCGTCCCGATTGGGTCGCTGTGGCGGGATTGGTGGCTTATCTGGTTGGTTTTTCCTTTGCTTATCTGCAACTGGACGCGGGCTTGGGCGCCGTCATCTTGTTTGGTGGTGTGCAACTGACCATGTTCACGGGCGCATTGGTCGAGGGCGAGCGCCCGTCGCCGTTGCGTTGGGCAGGCATGGCGCTGTCGCTTGGCGGGTTGGTTTTCCTTGGCTGGCCGGGCGCAGTGGTCCCGTTGCCATCGGTGTCTCTGGCGTTGATGACGATTGCCGCTGTCGGGTGGGGCATCTACTCTCTAGCAGGGCGTCGTGTTTCTAACCCGCTGGGGCGATCGCGTTTCATTATGCACCTCCTTTGTCAGAACCCGGGTAGGGTCATGGATTTATCCTGAACTTTATCAAGAGCTTGCCTTGGGCGGCGTGCG
>CAYNWX010000207.1:0-21022 GCA_964401005.1 uncultured Natronohydrobacter sp. | reverse complement strand
GCCTTGGCGCAACTGGATGCGGCAGAGAGGCGGCTGGTCGCACGCGATGCCGCCGCGATCTGGGGAGAGAGGCATCCGGCTGCCAACATGGCTGAAATGACGATTGCCGAGGGGGCAGGCCACAGCTAATCTGCGCGTTATGAGCAAGGTCGTCAATCTGCGCACAATCCGGAAACAAGCTGCCCGCGATGCCAAGCGCCGCGCGGGTGATGAGAATGCAGCGCGTCATGGGCGCAGTCGTGCCGGGCGTGTGGCCGAGCAAGCCGCGTCCGACAAGGCCCGCGCGCATCTCGATGCGCATCAGCGCGAGCATGACCCGAAGCCATGACCGCTCGGCCGGTCAAGCATTCCCTGACCTTGCGCGGGCATCGCACCTCTGTATCGCTAGAGGCTGAATTTTGGCGCGAATTCCGGGCGATTGCCCTGCGTGACGAGGTAGCGCTGAACGAGCTTGCTGCGCGCATTGACGCGGCGCGCGGGGATATTGGGCTTGCCTCTGCCATTCGGGTCTATGTGCTGCAAGACGCGCTGACGCGTGCAAAAACCTGAAGCTTATTCGGCACCGACGGCTTTTGCGTATTGACGCTCTACCGCCTCATCCTGCGGATTGGGGCCGGGCAGGGGAAATTCCTCTTCCGGCAACCCCTCGCGCGACAGCAGCACCGCAACGGGGCGTGCAGCAGGGATATGCGAGCAGACGATCATCACCGCGACCATGAAGGGCACAGCCAGAAACATGCCCGGCACGCCCCAAACCGCGCCCCAGAAAGCGAGCGATATGATGATGCCAAAGGATGACAGCCGAAGCGTCTTGCCCATCAGCATCGGGTCGATGACATTGCCCAGCAAGAACTGGATCATGCCCGCGATGACAAAGATCAGGATCGCGGTCGAGGGATCTGGCACTTGGATATAGGCGACCAGCGTGACGATCAGCGTGGCGATAATAGAGCCGACCGAGGGGATGAAGTTCAGCACGAAGGTCAAAAGCGCCATGGCCAGCGCGAATTGCAGGTTGAACACGCTCAGCAGCACGAAGATCAGCGCGCCGGTGACGGCAGAAATCAGCGTTTTGACCAGCAGATAGCGGTTCACCCGGCGAATGATCGACCCGATAATCGCGCTGACGCGTGTGGCTTGCGCGCGGCCTCCCATCAGGTTTTCCAACTTGGTGCCAAACCACACTCGTTCGGCAAACAGAAACCCCACGAACAAGATGATCAGCACCACTTGGCTAAGCAGCGACCCAGCTTGGCCTGCGGCCGAGCGCAGATAGCCCGAAATCTGGATCGAGCGGACGGTGGCCAGAACCGAGGCTTCGACATCTTCCCCCATCCATGCAAACATGCGCGCAATGGCGCGTTGTGCGTCCTCTGTATAGGCCAGCGTGGTGGTCAGAACCGTGTTGATCTGGGAAATGACCAAGCCCACCAATGTCAGCAAGCCCGACGCGATCAGCACCACCGCCAGCACGGATGCCACCCAGTTTGTCACCCGAAAATTACCGATCTTCATGCTTTGGATCGAATTGATCGCGTCAGAGGTCAGCGAGAAAAGAATGATCGCAATGGCGAGCGAGATCAGGATGAATTGGGCCTGCACCAGCAGGAACAGCACCACCGCGAAGGCGATTATGCCCATCAGCCATGTTTGAAGCCGGAACTTCTCGCCAAAGCTTAGGCGTGCGGACAAGGGCGTGATGGTTTTTGGCTTTTCCGACATGACCCGAGGACTACGCTGCAATAATGCGAAGTATGCGGGCGAAACCGGTCCTCGGCAAGCCACGATCGCGGCAAAGCTGCAGCGCGCGCATTAGCGCTGTCCCGCGCGCAAGATATAGGCCGCGATTGCGTCCAATTCGGTCTTGTCCAATTGCCCCAGATTGGCGATCACCTTAGCCATGGACCCGCCTGCCACATCGAATGAGGGCGTGAAGCCGGTTTCCAGATAAGCGCTGATATCGAAGGCGGTCCAAGTAAAGTCGTCGCCCACTATGGCTGGAATACGCCCGCTGCCAGAAGGGTTGGGTGCACCTGTCAGCCACGCGTCCGCGTTCATGCCGCCCAAAGCGCTGCGCGGCGTGTGGCATTCGGCGCAATGAGCCAAGGCTTCGGCCAAGTAGCGACCTTGGGTTTCCTGCGTGGTCAGATCGCCCGTAACGACCCAATCCCGGTTCATGTAAAGCGCCTTCCAGACACCAAGGCTGCGGCGGATGTTGAAGGGAAAGCCCAGATCATGGTCGCGCGAGGGCGTCGCATCGGCGGGCAATGTCTGCATATAGGCGTAAAGGTCCGCGATGTCTTGCGGGTCCGCCTTGGCGTAAGATGTATAGGGAAAGGCTGGATAATAATGCTGCCCTTGGGGCGAAACCCCGCGCATGACCGCATTCATGAACTCTGCTTGGGTCCAGCCGCCAATGCCATGGTCAGGGTCCGGGCTGATATTGGGCGCGTAGAAGGTGCCAAACTGGGTTTCGAACACCACGCCCCCGCGCAAGACCTTGGGGTCTGCACCATCTTCGCTGCCCATATGGCAAGAGGCGCAACCGCCCGCCAGAAAGATGCGCTCACCTGCTTGAGCATCGCCCGTCAGGCGCTCGGATACCGTTGCAGGTAGGGTGACAGGGCGCGTGAGATACCACCCCAAAGCCAATCCGACGACGCCAAGGCCCAGCACTAGATACCCTAAGCGTTTCATACGACTGCCCTTTCCGCGGTAAAACGGGCCGCCCCAGCCTTGCTGTAGCGGCCCGTCATGTCTATCGAGAAAACCGAAACTCAGCTTTCTTCGCGGTAAGCTTCGTGGCAGGCGCCACAAGTCGCGCCCATCGCGCCCACGGCGGGGCGCAGCGCGTCCAGACCGTTTCCGGCTGCTTCTTGCAGCGCGACGGTCGATTCCTGCAAAGCCACGAACTTGGCGGTGAAATCGTCAAGGTTTTCCCAAATCTCGGCCTTGGCGCGGGTTTCCATGATGGCCGAAGAATCAGTGCCTTCGGGCCACAGGCGCGATTGATCGTGGCGGGTCAGGTGGAACATGTTGTCGGCGGCGGTCTGCGCCATGGCCGCGTCATAGTCCATCCGGCCTTGCGCCATGCCACCCAGAACGGCCAGGTTATGGCCATAGAGTTTGAACTGCCCCTGACGCGCCTGAACCGCGTTCATGTCCTGCGCCAGTGCTGGTGCTGCCAATGCAACGGCCAGTGCCGCGCCCGAAATTGCCTTGAAAAATGCCATACCGTGTCTCCTCGCGAATAGGCTGGAGCTGAAACCCTAGCCCGCCTTCGTGACGATTCAAACACACGCCCGCGTGAAACTACAAATTACACGAACCGAACCTTCCCGATATAAGGCAGGTTGCGGTTTCTTTGGGCATAATCAATGCCGTAACCCACGACGAACTCGTCCGGTATCTCGAACCCTGTCCAGCGCGCGCGAATATCCACTTCGCGGCGCGAGGGTTTGTCGAGCAGCGCGCACACTTCCAGCCGCGCGGGGTTGCGCGCCATAAGCATCTGCAACACGTGATGCAGCGTAAAGCCGGTATCGACAATGTCTTCCACGACCAGCACGTCGCGCCCTTCGATCTTGCCCGACAGGTCTTTCAGAATGCGCACCTCGCGCGACGATTGGGTGCTGTTGCCGTAGCTGGACGCCTCTAGAAAATCGACCTCCACCGGAAGGTCGATTTCGCGCACCAGATCGGCAATGAAAATGAACGACCCGCGCAACAGCCCCACCACGACCAGCTTTTCCGTGGCGGCGAATTCGCGCGAAATTTCTTCGGCCAGCTCCTCGACCCGCGCAGCAATCTGCTTGGCGCTGATCATCTGGTCAATCTCGTAGGGTTTTTGCGACATCTCGGCCCCTTGATTTTTCGGGTCAAGTCTAAGACATGTCCTGCCCAGACAAAAGGCCCGATCCACGCATGCCAAAGCATACCGAACATCGCCACATGCCCTACACGGCCCGACAGATTTACGATCTGGTCGCAGATGTGGCGCGCTACCCGGAATTCCTTCCATGGACCGCCGCCGCGCGTATCCGCTCGCGCGCGCCCATTGACGGGGGCGAGGAAATGCTGGCCGATCTGGTCATCTCCTTCAAAGTGTTCCGCGAACGTTTTGGCAGCCGCGTGCAGTTGTTCCCGGACGATGGCGTGATCGACACCGCCTATTTGGATGGGCCCTTTAAGCACATGGTCTCTCGTTGGACGGTGAAAGACGCCGAGGATGGCGGCTGCATCGTCGATTTCCACGTCGATTTCGAATTCCGCAACCCGATGCTGCAAAAGATTATCGGGGTGGTGTTCGACCAAGCCATGCGCCGCGTTGTGGGTGCGTTCGAGGCGCGCGCGAAAGCGCTTTACGGCTAGGCCCGCAGCCGCGCCAAAACCATCGCCAGCGCGTGGTCCACTGTGCCTGCGCGCACCGCGTTGCGCCCGATGGCGCCGAACTCGACCGTTTCGGTGACCACGCCTTGCGCATCCGCCAAGCCGAAGCAGACCCGCCCTTCGGGCTTGTGTTCTGACCCGCCGGGGCCGGCAATGCCCGTGACCGCGATCGCTAAACCCGCTTGCGAATGCGTCAAAGCGCCCGCCGCCATCTCGGCGGCGACGGCCTCCGACACCGCGCCATGTGCATCAAGCGTGGCGTGCCGCACCCCCAGCATGTCGCGCTTGGCGGCGTTGGAATAGGTCACGAAGCCCCGGTCCACCACGTCCGATGACCCCGGCACGGCGGTCAACGCCGCCATGATCAACCCGCCCGTACAGCTTTCCGCCGCAGCCAGCATCATACCGCGCGCGCGGGCTGCGTCTAGCACCGCACCCGCGCTCATGCGCCCATCAACCCGTGGCTGACCACGGCGGCTACCGCCACGACCAACGTGGCCAAAGCGCCCGCTACCACATCATCCAGCATCACGCCCAAAGGCGTATGCATCCGGTCGGCCAGCCCCACAGGGCCGGGCTTCCAGATATCAAACGCGCGAAAGGCCAGAAACGCGGCCAGCCAACCGGGCCAAAGCGCCGTGACTGGCACGCCCTGCATCATCGCGCCCAAGGACACGGGCCAGAGCGCGATCCACATGCCCACCACCTCGTCGATGACAATCTCGGACGGGTCGGCATCGGGCTGCCCGCGTGTCTCGGCAATCGTGGCCCACCAGCCAAGGGCAAAGGCCACGAATGTCGCCGCCAGCAGCAACCAGAACCCGCCCAGAACGTGCAGCGCCCACGCCACTGGCAGGGCGGCAAGCGATCCCCATGTGCCCGGCGCGGGGCGCAGGTAGCCCACGCCGCCGAATGTGGCGATCATGCTTGTCATGCGCATGTGCGAACCCTCTTCATCTTGCCAAAAATACTCAAAAAACCACTTCTCAGCCCGCGATCAGGCAGGCCGTGGCGAGTGCCGCGATGCCTTCTTCCCGACCGGTAAAGCCCAATTGTTCAGACGTGGTGGCCTTCACGCTAACGCGCCCAATCTCGACCCCCATGATCCGCGCAAGCTCTGCCTGCATCGCGTTTGCATGGGGGCCGATCTTGGGATATTCGCAGACCAGCGTCACATCACAATTTCCAAGCGCGTATCCGCGCGCGCGCGCCAGCTCAATGGCATGGCGCAAGAAGATATGGCTGGCCGCGCCCTTCCATTGCGGGTCCGAGGGCGGAAAATGGCGGCCAATATCGCCCTCGGCCAGCGCGCCATAGATCGCGTCGGTCAGCGCATGCATGCCCACATCGGCATCGGAATGGCCTTGCAAGCCGCGTCCATGTGGCACCTTCACCCCGCACAGCCAGCACCCATCACCGGGGCCAAAGCGGTGCACGTCATAGCCGTTGCCAAGGCGGATATCGGTCATTGCAGGTTTCCTTGCTTGCAAAAGCGCCTCTGCCCGGTCGAAATCGGGCGGGTAGGTCAGTTTGAAATTATCGTCATCCCCGGTGACCAGCGCCACGGACAAGCCGCTGGCGCGTGCGATCTCGACATCGTCAGGCGCATCGCCCGGCCACGCCCGATGCGCAGCCAGAAGCGGCGCGAAATGAAACCCTTGCGGGGTTTGGGCGCGGTATAGCCCATCTCGCGAGACGGGCTCGCCCACATGGCCCGCTTTTCCGCGCCACAATGCATCGACCACGGCAAGGGCAGGGGCGGCTGCGGGGCTGTCATCCAGTGCCGCCTGCACATCGGCGATAATTCGTGCCGACACGAAAGGTCGCGCCCCGTCATGAATCAGCACCTGTGTGGGCGGATCGCCTGCCAGCACATCGAGCGCGGCCCGCACCGATGCAGTGCGCGTGGCTCCGCCGCCCACAAGGGTTACTCCGCTTAGGTCCAGCATGCGTGCGCGGTCCATATCGTCAGGGTGTAAAACCAGCACCAGCCGCGACACTTCGCCTGCGCGCAGCGCGTCGAGCGTCCAAGCCAGAACCGGACGACCGGCCAGGTCGCGCCATTGCTTCGGCAAGCCTTGGCCCGCGCGGGTGCCGCGCCCTGCGGCAACAATGATGGCTGCGGTGGTTTTTGTCATCACTCTGGCCTTGTTCTGTGCCCTCTATATGCACGGGGTGCGGCGTGCTGACAATGCACGCGAACCGCCGCCGGAGTTGCACATTAAATAGGCGCGTGATGAAATATTCGCCAAGCTTTGGGTGGTTCGGTTTGCCTTGAGAAGCCCATCTGGGTATCTGATACAACCATGACACGCACCTTTTGCTGCCGCAAATGACCCAAATACCAGTTTTATCGGATCTCAAAACTTGCCCCGTGATTCTTGCGCCGATGGCCGGAATCACAGATCTGCCGTTCCGGCGGGTTGTGGCCGGGTTTGGCGCGGCCTTGGTTGTGTCCGAGATGGTTGCGAGCGAGGACATGGTGCGCGCGCGCCCCTCGGCCCGCGCCAAGGCAGAGCTTGACCTGTCCGATGGCAAAACCGCTGTGCAGCTTGCCGGGCGCGATGCTTTGTGGATGGCGGAAGCCGCACGCATGGTAGCCGATCAAGGCGCGAAGGTGATCGATATCAATATGGGTTGCCCGGCGAAAAAAGTTGTGGGCGGTTTGTCCGGCTCTGCGCTGATGCGCGATCTGGATCATGCACTGTCGTTGATAGAGGCGGTTGTGGGTGCGGTAGATGTGCCGGTGACCCTGAAAACCCGTTTGGGTTGGGATGATGCCTGCTTGAACGCACCGGACCTTGCGCGGCGTGCGGTCAATGCGGGCGTTCAGATGGTCACGATCCACGGGCGCACGCGCTGCCAGTTTTACAAAGGCCAAGCCGATTGGGCGGCAATCTCCGCGGTCGTGCAGGCGGTGGATGTGCCGGTCATTGCCAATGGCGACATCACGTCGCCACGCACCGCGCGTCAGGCTTTGGTCCAATCAGGCGCGACGGGCGTGATGGTGGGGCGTGGCGCGCAGGGCCGCCCGTGGCTTTTGGCGCAGATCGCGGCCAATCTGGTCGGACAGCCCGAACCCTTGGCGCCACAAGGCTCTGCTCTGGTCGGGTTGGTCAGCGCGCATTACGAGGCGATGCTGGCCTTTTACGGTCGCGACTTGGGCCTGCGCGTGGCGCGCAAACATCTGGGCTGGTATGCCGAAGCTGCCGGCGGCTGCGCGGTCGCGCGCCGCGCGGTGTTGAACGCCAAGACGCCTGCGGCTGTGCTGGCCCTGCTTCCGGACCTTCTGACCCCTGTTCAAGAGGCTGCCGCATGACGCCGCCGGCCACAGGGTCCATCTGGGCAGCATTGCCCGCTCCGGCCTTCATGGTAGGCCATGTCGATGAGATGGAATGCGTGGCCGATTGCAACCCTGCGGCAGAGCAATTTCTGAGCCTGTCGCGGCGTGCGGTGCTGGGGCGACCCCTTGCGCGTTTGATGCAGGTCGACGCCGAAATCGACAGAGCGCTGGAGCGCTGTCGCGAGAATCGGGCGGCCGTGTTCATCAATGATGCCGCCGTTATTATTGGCATCCGCAAACCAGTGCTGTGTTCAATCCAGCTCGCGCCAATGGTGGACCGTCCTGAACTGGTTCTGATGCTGGTCACCCCGCGTGAAATTGCGGGCAAGCTGGGTCAGGCGGATGGCATTCGCCATGCCGCGCGCTCTGCCATAGGCATGTCGCAAATGCTGGCGCATGAAATCAAGAACCCGCTGGCTGGCATAACCGGGGCGGCGCAGCTTCTCTCGATGGGGCTGGAACCGCGCGACCGCGAATTGACCGATCTGATCGTGGCCGAAACCCAACGCATCGTGAACCTGCTGGATCAGGTCGAGCAATTCGGCAACCAACGCCCGCCCTTGTGCCGTGCGATCAATATTCACGACATTCTTGAACGCGCCCGCCGCTCTGCCGAGGTCGGGTTCGCGGCGCATATGCGCATCAAGGATGCCTATGACCCGTCCTTGCCACCCGTCTGGGCAGATGGCGATCAATTGTTGCAGGTGTTTCTGAACCTGCTGAAAAATGCCGGACAAGCGCAGCCGGATGGCGGCAATATCCGCATTCGCACCTTCTTCGAGCATTCGCTGCGCGTGCGGGCCGCAGATGGGTCCGATGTCGCGCTGCCCATTCATGTCGAGATTATCGACGATGGCCCCGGCCTGCCGCCAGAAATTGCCGCCGAAGTCTTCGACCCTTTTGTATCCGGGCGCGAGAATGGCACCGGCCTTGGTCTGGCGCTGGTGTCGAAGATCATCTCTGCGCATGACGGCTGGGTGTCTGTGGACAGTCGGCCCGGTCGAACGGTGTTTCGTGTTTCCTTGCCGCGTGCCCCTGAAACCAAGGGCAGCGACACCCAACAAGAGGAGCTTTCCTGATGGATGGCACGGTTCTGGTTGCTGATGACGATCGCACCATCCGCACGGTGCTAACCCAAGCGCTGACGCGGGCAGGCTGCAAGGTGCACGCCACGTCTAGCCTGACCACGTTGATGCGCTGGGTCGAAGAGGGGCGCGGTGATCTGGTCATTACCGATGTGATGATGCCCGATGGCAACGGGATAGAGATGATCCCCAAGATCAGCCAAGAACGGCCCGATTTGCCGGTGATCGTCATTTCGGCGCAGAACACAATCATGACCGCCATTCAGGCCAACGAGGTCGATGCGCATGATTATCTGCCCAAACCGTTCGACCTGCCCGACCTGCTGAAACGCGCGGGCACGGCCATGAAGAACCGCAAGCTTGTGGCGGCCTCGGCGCAGGCGGGCGCTGCGCCCAAACCCGCGCCGCGCGGTGACATGTCCAGCATGGAAGGGCTGCCGCTGGTCGGGCGCACGCCAGTTATGCAGGACTTGTATCGCCTGATCGCTCGGGTGATGAATTCTGCCATGCCAGTGCTGATTACGGGCGAATCCGGCACCGGAAAATCGTTGATTGCGCGCACGCTGCATGACCTGTCTGACCGTCGCGGCCAGCCTTTCATATCTGCTACGGCGGAAGATTTCCGCAGCCCCGACGCCGCTCAGGCATTGATCTCGCGGGTGCGTTCGGGGTCTTTGCTGCTGGATGAACTAGCGTCCTATGACCCGGATGCCCAATTGCGGGTGGCGCGCTTGCTGGATGGGTTGCCAGATGATGGTCCGCGCATCATGGCGACAGCGCAGACCAATCTGGCGCAATCCATGGGCGAAGGCAGTCTGCGCGAAGATCTGTATTACCGCTTGAGTGGTGTCACCTTGGCGGTGCCAGCGCTGCGCGAGCGCATAGACGATCTGGAACCCTTGGCGCGGCATTTCCTGTCGCAAGCCGCCGATGATGGCGCAACCTCGCGCGTGCTTTCAGCAGAGGCGCTTGACTTGGTGCGCGGCTATTCTTGGCCGGGAAATGTGCGCCAGTTGCAAAACACGCTGCGTCGGCTGACCTTGACCGGGCAAGATCCGTTGATTGCCCGTGCCGAGATGGAACTGGCGTTGAAAAGCCAGCCCTCTGCCATGGCGATGGGCGAAGATATGGGTGGCGATTCGTTGTCGGAATCGACCGCGCGCCACCTGCGCCGCTATTTCGACCTGCATGGGCAAGATTTGCCGCAACCGGGCTTATATGCCCGTATTCTGCGCGAGATCGAGGTGCCCTTGATCGAAATTGCACTGGATGCAACCGGTGGCAATCAAGCCCGCTGCGCAGAGCTTCTGGGCATAAACCGCAACACGCTGCGCAAGAAGATCACGGAACTGGACATAGAGGTCTCGCGCCGTCGGAAGCTGGCATGACTTTGCCACTTTGATGTAGATTTGCCACATTCACTGTGGCACAATACACACAAAAGGGCGCTCGAACGTCCGATACGCGGTAAAAGCAATGGGGACGGCTTGGGCCAAACGGCACTTTCTACGGGTCTGCTGACCCAGCTCTTCGGTGCGCGCGGGCGGCGCGGCACGGCTGTCGGGACCGTTGCCTTGGTTCTTGCGGGCCCCCTGCTTGTGTTGCTGACGCTTTTGGCGCTTGGACCCCTGGATGGCGTGTTCAATACGTCTGGGCTGGCCCTGATCCTTCTGGCTGACCTTGTCTACATGTTGCTGGTCGCGGGGTTGGTCGCGGTTCGGGTGGCGCGACTTGTGGCGGCCCGGCGCAAAGATTCTGCCGGCTCGCGTCTGCATTTGCGTTTGACCACGCTTTTTGCCGCAATCGCCATGGTGCCCACGGTCACGGTTGCGGTTTTTGCAGTCATTACGCTGAATGTCGGGCTGGAAGGGTGGTTTTCAGACCGCGTGCAGCGTGTGGTGGGCAATTCACTGGCAGCCGCCGAAGCTTACCAATTCGAGCAAGAACGCGACCTTCGTGCAGATGCACAGGATCTGGCGGCTTACCTTGATACAGCGCGTCGGGTGTTCCCGATGCTGGACGAAGGCGAATTGCGCAACCTTTTGTCAGAGGCGCAGGCCCGTGTGCAGCGCGGCTTGCGCGTGGCATTCGTGATTGACGGAGCAGGCGAAATCCGAGCCCGCGGTCAGAGGTCCTATCTGTTCAACTTCGTGCCGCCGACAACAGATGAATTGACCCGCGCGCGTGACGGTACCGTGCTGATCCGTGACTGGCCACGCAATGAATTCCGCGCCATCGTGCCATTAGGCGATTTTTTCGATCGCTTCCTTTATGTCTCGCGCGCGGTCGATGGGCAAATTCTGGCATTGCTAGACGAAACCCGTGAAACCGTGGCGTTTTACCAGCAGCTAGAGCAGGATCGCGGGCGCATTCTGTTCCAGTTCGGCGCGCTTTACCTTGGGTTCGCGCTGATCCTGATCTTGGCCGCGGTCTGGCTGGGGCTGAACTTTGCCGAGCGTCTGGCGCGGCCCGTGGGCCGATTGGCCGAAGCCGCCGAGCAGGTTGGCGCGGGCGATCTGGACGTGCAGGTGAAGGTCATGCGCGAAGATGATGAAATCGCGCTTCTGGGCCGGGTGTTCAACCAGATGACGCGGCAGCTTAAGGGCCAGCGCGAACGCCTGCTGGAAAACAACCGCCAGATAGATACACGGCGACGATTGTTCGATTCCGTGCTGAGTTCCGTCACCGCAGGCGTGATCGGGCTGGATGCCGACGGGCGCCTTGCCTTCATCAACCGGGCTGCCGAAACCATGTTGGAACTGGACGCTGATGCCCGCGATGAGCGCAGCTTGGAAGAAATCGCTCCCGAATTTGTGCCGCTCATGGCGCGCGTGCGCGACCTGCCTCCAGATCAGGGCCGCGTGCAGGAAGAATTGCGCTTGGTGCGCTCAGGCCGGTTGGAAACCGTTCTGGTCCGCTTTGCCGAGCGGCGGCGCAGCGACGGGCGGCTGGAGGGCTATGTGATCGCCTTCGATGATGTTTCCGAATTGGTCAGCGCGCAGCGCATGGCGGCATGGGGCGATGTGGCGCGCCGCATTGCGCATGAAATCAAGAACCCGCTGACCCCCATCCAACTATCTGCCGAGCGCATCGCGCGTAAATTTGGCCGCAAGCTGGACGGCGAGGATGCCGATAGCCTTGCGCAACTCACATCGGTTATTGTACGCCAAACCAACGACTTGCGGCGCATTGTGGATGAATTTTCGCGTTTTGCCCGCATGCCCGAACCCGACCGGCGCGCGCATGACCTATGCGCCATTCTGCGTGATTGCACCTTGTTGCAAGAAAGCGGGCAGCCCGATATTGCCTTCACGCTGTCCCTGCCCGCAGAGCCTGTGATCGTGCAGGTGGATGACACGATGATGGCGCAAGCCTTCACCAACCTTATCAAGAATGCAGGCGAGGCGATTGCCAGCCGCCACGCCGAAGATGCGGGCAGCCCGCCGGGTGAAATCCGCGTCAATTTCGAGGCGGGCGCTGAATTGTTGCGCGTCACGATCACCGATAACGGGATTGGCCTGCCGCAGGACCGCAACCGCCTGTTCGAGCCTTACGTGACCACGCGGGCTGAGGGGACCGGGCTGGGTCTGTCGATCGTGCGCAAGATCATCGAAGAGCATGGCGGCACCTTGAGGCTGGCCGATGCGCTTGGCCCGGATGGCAGCCCACAGCGCGGGGCCATGGCCGATATTCGTCTGCCGCGCTTGGCGGCAGGGATTGTTTCAGACGACCAACAGGAAGATGGTTAGGGATTATGGGTGACATCCTCATTGTAGATGACGAACGCGACATTCGTGAACTGATCTCGGAAATCTTGCAAGATGAAGGGTTTACGACCCGTCTTGCGGCAAATTCCGATCAGGCGATGGCGCAGGTCAATGCCGATCCGCCCGCGCTGATGATCTTGGACATCTGGCTGAAAGATAGCAAGATGGACGGGATCGACATTCTGATGTCGGTCAAGCGGTCCAACCCGGATATTCCCATTGTCATCATCTCTGGCCACGGGAACGTGGAAATCGCGGTCGCGGCCATCAAGCAGGGCGCGTATGATTTTATCGAGAAGCCCTTCAACATCGACAAGCTGATGGTGGTGATCGGGCGCGCGATGGAAGCCTCTCGCTTGCGCCGCGAAAATCAGGATCTGCGCCGCCGCGAAGTTGGCTCGTCGCAGCTTTTGGGTGAATCGGCTGCCTATCGGGCGCTGTGCAGCCAGCTGGAGAAAGTCACCGGCTCGAATGCGCGGCTGATGTTTACCGGCCCGTCCGGGTCGGGCAAAGAAGCAGCGGCGCGGTTCGTGCATGAAAACTCTGACCGCGCCTCGGCACCGTTCGTGACTGTGACCTCTGCCGCCGTCGAACCCGACCGCATGGAAGAGGTCTTGTTTGGACGCGAATCCGTCGAACGTGGGGTCGAGCAAGGTTTGCTGGAGCAAGCGCATGGCGGGGTGATCTTTTTTGATGAAGTGGCGGACATGCCTCTTGGCACCCAGTCGAAACTTCTGCGCGTGCTGGTCGAGCAACAATTCATCCGCACAGGCGGCACCGACAAGGTGCGGGTTGACCTGCGGGTTATGTCGGCTACCACCCAAGACCTGACCGCGCGGGTGCGCGAAGGGTTGTTCCGCCAAGAATTGTTCGACCGGCTGAACGTGGTCCCGATCCGCGTGCCGGGGCTGGAAGAACGGCGCGAGGATATTCCGCTTCTGGCAGAGCATTTTATCGACATGCTGCACACCACCCAAGGTCTGCCGCGCCGTGTGCTGGACGAATCTGCCAAGGCGCATCTGCAAACCCTGTCTTGGCCCGGCAACATCCGCCAATTGCGCAACATGATCGAGCGCGCGCTGATCTTGGGCGATGCGGGCCGCCCGATTGAATTGGTCGATCTGCAAAGCGATAGCGGCCCAGAGGATGCTGATCGCAGCGTGTTGCTGTCGGGATCGCTGACCACTTTGCCGCTGCGCGAGGCGCGTGAGTTGTTCGAGCGCGAATACCTGCTGGCACAGATCAACCGCTTTGGTGGCAATATCAGCCGCACCGCCAGTTTTGTCGGGATGGAGCGTTCGGCGCTGCATCGCAAGTTGAAATCGCTGGGTGTGAACACGGCCCGCTTGTCCACCAAGGGCTAGGGCCTTGCAAGCCCGCGCGGCGGCTGGCACATCAGGGGGGTCGACAGTCGCAATTCGGGGGCGCGGGCCATGAAGATCATCGTGTGTGGCGCAGGGCAGGTTGGCTGGCAGATTGCCCGTCACCTGTCGGGCGAGCGCAATGACGTGACCATCGTCGACAACAACCCCGTGCTGGTGCGGCGCGCGACCGATACGCTGGATGTGCAAGGCGTGACAGGCTTTGCCAGTTACCCCGCCATTCTGGAACAGGCAGGCGCGCGCGACGCAGACATGGTCATCGCCGCCACCTATTCGGACGAGGTGAACATGGTCACCTGCCAAGTGGCGCATAGCGTCTTTGGCGTGACCAAGAAGATTGCCCGCCTGCGCGCGCAAACCTATCTGGATGCCCGCTATTCCGACCTGTTTCGGCGGGAACACCTGCCCATTGACGTCATCATCAGCCCCGAGCGCGAAGTGTCGCTGGCGGCTATGAAGCGGGTGGCTTACCCCGCCGCTTTCGAGGTGCATGAATTCTTTGGTGGCAAGGCGTTGCTGCTCGGCTTGGTGCTGGACGACAAATGCGCCGTGCTCAACACCCCCTTGCGGCAATTGTCAGAACTGTTCCCGACCTTGCGGGTCATGGTGGGCGGTGTGCGCCGCGGAGGGCGGTTGTTCGCGCCCGAACCCGAAGATCAGCTTTTTGCAGGCGACGCGGTCTATTTGCTGCTGGATGCGGCTGATGTTGCCCGCGTGTTCGAGGTGTTCGGCAAACAGGCCCCCAAGCAAGAGCGCGTTTTGATCATTGGCGGTGGTAATGTCGGCCTGTCGGTGGCGACCATGCTCGAAAGCCAGCCTGAGCGCGTGCGCGTCAAGGTCATCGAGCGTGACCGCGCGCGCGCCGAACTGGCCGCGGATGCGCTGGAACGTTCTATCGTCCTGCATGGCGACGCGATGGATGCCGACCTTCTGGCAGAGGCGCGCATTTCCAAAACCGATGCGGTTCTGGTGCTGACCGATGATGACAAGACGAACCTGCTGGCCGCGGTGCGCGCCAAAACCTTGGGCGCGAAGATGGCGATTTCGCTGGTCAACGATCCCGGCATGGTGGGGCTGGCCGATGCTATGGGGGTCGATGCCTATATCAACCCGCGCGCGCTGACCGTCAGTTCCATCTTGCGCCATATCCGGCACGGCCGGGTGCGGTCGGTCTATATGCTGGGCGACCGCGAGGCCGAGGTGATCGAGGCGCAGGTCTTGGGCACCTCGCAACTGGCCAATCGTGCGGTGCGCGACATTGCCTTTCCCGAAGGCGCATTGCTGATCGGGTTGCTGCGCAAGGGTGTCATCATGAAACCTTCTAGCAGCATGGTCTTGCAAGAAGGCGACCTGATCGTGATCTTCGCGCTGACCGAAGACGTGCCCAAGGTAGATGAACTGTTGCAGGTCGCGGTCGAGTTCTTCTGATCTGACGCGCTGGCCAAAAGGGGCGGCAATGAAAGGCACGGCACGCGGAACACTGGTCATGGTGGCCCTGATGGGCCTGACAGCGGCGGCCATGGTGGTGCCTGCGGCGTTGGGCTTTACTTTGCGCGAACATAGTGTTGCGCGCGCGTTTCTGTATTCCGCCAGCTTGCTTGCAGCCTTGGCCGGGCTGACCTATCTGGCGGTGCGGCGCGCGCCGGGCGGGGCGGGGCCGTTTTCGCACCCGTTTTACGTTTTGTCGGCCTCTTACCTGTTCGTGCCCTTGTTAATGGCGCTGCCGGTGACAGAGGCCGCGCCCGGCGGCTTGCCGCTGTTCGATGCTTGGGTCGAAATGGTCTCGGCCTTTACCACCACGGGCATAACCGCGCTTGGCGACGATATTCCGCGCAGCCTGTTGTTCTGGCGCGCAATGGCCGGCTGGATGGGTGGCTTGTTCGTGTTGGTCTATGCTGGCGCGTTGCTGGCCCCAATGAATATGGGCGGCTTCGACATTGTCACCGCCCGTGCCACGACCCAGAGCAAGTTGCCCGAATGGTCGCGCAAAATGCGGGCCACCCAGATTGACGTACAAAGCGATACGGGGCTTGGCGGCAACCCGTTAGGCCGCCTTTGGGCCTATATCCGCATTATCGCGCCAGCCTATATGGGCCTGACGTTGATGTTGTGGGTGCTGCTGTCCATGCAGGGCACTCCGCCGTTGGTGGGGCTGATCTATGCCATGTCCACGCTGTCGACCTCTGGGATCGCGCCGCAAGGCAGTCTTGGCATTGGCGCAGAAGTGCTGATCGCCGCGTTCTTGCTGCTGGCGCTGACCCGGCGGGTCTGGCCCAGAGCAATCATCCCGCAAGATTCCGGGCGTTTGTGGCAAGACGACGAATTGCGCTTGGCGCTGATCGTGCTGGCGGTCGTTATCTTGGGGCTATGGGTGCTGAACGGGGCAGGCGAGCTGGCCGCTGCTCCAGCGACGGCTTTTGCAGAGCTTTGGGGCATTGCCTTTACCACGCTGTCCTTCTTGACCACGACCGGATTTGTCAGTGCCATTGGCGCGCCAGAGCTGAACGCCTTTGGCGGGCCAGGGGGCATTGTGGTTCTGGGGCTGGCCATGCTGGGCGGGGGCGTGGCCACCACGGCGGGCGGCTTGAAACTGCTGCGCGGTTTTGCCCTAATGTGGCAGGCGAAGTTCGAGCTAGAGAAACTGGTTCACCCGTCTGGCATGGGGGGCGATGGCCCGCGCTTGCGCGGCCTGCGCAGCGAAGGAGCATTTTCCGCATGGTTGTTCCTGATGGTGTTCATCTTGTCGCTTAGCGTGTTGGTCATGGCGCTTGTGCTTCTGGGATATCCGCTGGAAGACGCGCTGATCTATGCCAGCGCCGCGCTGACCACGACCGGCCCGCTGACCCAGATCGCCGGGCCAGAGCCGCTGACTTTCGCGGCATTGTCAGACCCCGCGCGCGCCCTGATGGCCTTGGGCATGATCCTTGGGCGGCTGGAACTGCTGCTGCTGTTGTCGGTGCTCTGGCCCCGGCTAGAGCGATAAGCGCGCAACAAAGCTAACAATTTCCCGACGCGGTCGAATTTTTGTGGCTTGCGGGGCTGGAAGTTTTGCAAAAGCCGTTTCATAGTGGCCAGATAGGGAGACGAGGCTCTCTGCGTATAGCAAACCGCCCTGACAAAAAGGCAAGCGCATGGCCACTGATAAACAAAATCTGCAAGACGCATTTCTGAACCATGTTCGCAAGAACAAGGTTCCGGTTACTGTATTCCTGATAAATGGTGTGAAGCTGCAAGGCGTGATCACATGGTTCGACAATTTCTGTGTGTTGTTGCGCCGTGACGGGCAAAGCCAGCTTGTTTACAAGCACGCGATTTCGACGATCATGCCCGGTCAGCCGATCTCGCTTTACGAGGGTGAAGCGTAATCGCCCGCGAAGTGATCGACCTTACGGAACTTGGCGGCGAGGGTGGCAAACGCCTGACCCGCGCTTTCGTTCTGCACCCCGAGTTGAAATCAAAGCCTGGCCCCCGAGAGCCGGAGGATGCCTTGGCAGAAGCCATGGCGCTGGCGCATGCGCTTCCGGGTCTGGATGTGCTGGGCGGGCAGGTCGTGCGCCTGCCGCGCGCCCATCCCGGCCAGCTTTTCGGCAAGGGCAAGCTGGAAGAACTGCGTCAGGCCTTGGAAGCGGACGAGGTTGATCTGGTCCTGATCGACGGACCCGTCAGCCCCGTGCAGCAGCGCAACCTTGAAAAGGCGTGGAACGTCAAGCTGTTGGACCGCACTGGGTTGATTCTAGAGATTTTCGCCGACCGCGCCGCAACCCGTGAAGGCGTGTTGCAGGTGGAACTCGCGGCACTCAGCTACCAGCGCACGCGGCTTGTGCGGGCCTGGACCCACCTTGAGCGCCAGCGCGGCGGGCTTGGCTTTGTGGGCGGTCCGGGCGAGACGCAGATCGAGGCCGACCGCCGCGCCATTGATGAGCAAATGACGCGCCTGCGCCGCCAGTTGGACAAGGTCGCCAAAACCCGCGAATTACACCGCGTCGCGCGTCGCAAGGCACCTTATCCGGTGGTGGCCCTTGTGGGCTATACCAATGCGGGCAAATCCACGCTGTTCAACCGGTTGACCGGCGCCAATGTTATGGCGAAGGACATGCTTTTTGCCACGCTCGACCCGACCATGCGTGCGGTGCGACTGCCCACAGGCAAGGATGTCATCCTGTCCGATACAGTGGGCTTTATCTCCGAACTGCCGACGCTACTGGTTGCGGCTTTCCGCGCCACGCTGGAAGAGGTGCTGGAAGCTGATCTGATCTTGCACGTGCGCGACATTGCTCATCCGGCAAGCGACATTCAGGCCAGTGATGTGGCAGGTGTTCTTGCCGGTCTTGGGGTGGCCGAAGATGTGCCCAGCATAGAATTGTGGAACAAGGCCGACCAGCTAGACCCAGAGGCTCGCGTGCAGATCGACCGGCAGGCCGCGCGCACTGAAGGCGTATTCGTCGGCTCTGCTCTGACGGGCGAAGGCTTGGGCGCGCTTTTTGATGCGATCACCGAGATTTTGGACGATGCGCGCCACCACGACATTGTGCAGCTGGCCCATTCCGAGGGGCGCATTCGCGCATGGCTGTTCGCGCAAGGTGTTGTCGAAAGCGAAACGCAAGGTGAAGACGCGACGCAGTTAAATGTGCATTGGTCAGACCGTCAAAAAGCGCAGTTTCGTCGGCTGAAAGATGAGGCGTGACCTGTCGGTACTATGGAATGGTTAACAAAATTCTGCCGCAAACTGGCCCTTTCCTGACCATGGTTAACGCTCATAACCGAAAGCGTGTCAGAAGTAGGTCTCGCAATGAGTAACACCGTTATAGAGCTAACGCCCAAATCCAAGCCGTCACAGGCCCCGGACATGATCGATAGCGATTCCCCCATGCCGGGCCATTACGACACGATTTTCTACCTGATCCGTCAGACCATCGGCGCGCGCCATGTCACCATTCAACTGGATGGCGAACCGCGCCCGCCTGCCGATGATCACATGGCATGCCTCGAATCGCCCCTTGTGTCGCAAGGCCGCCGGTTCGGGATGTTGCGCGCCTATGCCGAGCAGTTCGAATCGGGCGCCTCGCACCTTCTGGCCGGGTTTGCCGTGCTGGTCGCAGAGCAACACGCGCTGTGGGCGGAAGCGCATCTGGACGTATTGACCAAGGTTTTGACACGCCGTGCCTTCATGTCCGATCTGGGTCGCGCCGCCGCGACGTTTCAGCGCAGCGGACGCCCATGCAGCCTGATCATGTTCGACCTCGACCATTTCAAGAAGATCAACGACACCCACGGCCACGCCGCTGGAGATGCCGTGCTGCGCGCCGTTGCACATGTGGTGCAATCGGAATTGCGCCGCTGCGATATTCTGGGTCGCCTTGGCGGTGAAGAATTTGGCGTTCTGGTCATGGCTGATCACATGACAGCGCTGGAAATCGCCGAGCGACTGCGCGCGGTGATCGAGGCGACGGTGGTGCGCGATTTCCGGCAGGTGGGTTTCACCGCCAGCTTGGGTGTGGCTACCATGGACGCCACGACAGACACGCGCGATGCGCTGATCGCGTTGGCTGATGCACGGCTCTACGCCGCCAAGGAAGGTGGTCGCAACCGCGTTCAGGGAGACGACAGCATGCCCGACCTGACCGAGATGCAAGCCGCAGAGTGATCACGACCCCGGCAAAGCGCCGCTGTTTTTACGCGATTGCTGAAATTGGGGCTTTGATTACCGCGCGTAAATCCATAAATGGTGGAATGTGGACCGGGCCGCCCGCTTTGGCGTGCCCGGCATAGGGAGAATGACATGCTCAACAATATCGGCCCCGCGGGTTTTATCATTATTGCTGTTGTCGTGCTTGTGCTGTTCGGGCGCGGCAAGGTCAGCGCGCTGATGGGTGAAGTTGGCAAGGGCATCACCTCTTTCAAGAAGGGCCTGAAGGACGGCACCGACGAGATCGAGAAGCACGACGACGACGCCGCCAAAACCGCGCGCGATGTCACGCCCGAGACCGACAAAGACGGCAGCAAAGATCGCGCCTGATTTTAGGGTCCGGGCGCGCAGCGTTGCAAAATTCATGAACGGGCAGGGGTATCTGCATGTTTGATCTGGGCTGGAGCGAGCTTCTGGTCATTGGGGTTGTGGCGTTGATCGTCGTCGGCCCCAAAGACCTGCCAAAGATGTTTCGCACGCTTGGGCAGATTACTGCGAAGGCCCGATCCATGGCGCGCGAATTTTCCCGCGCGATGGAAGATGCGGCTGATCAAAGCGGGGTCAAAGACGTGGCGCGCGACCTGCGCGGCATGACCAATCCGCAAGGGATGGGTCTTGACGAGTTCAACAACCTCAAGAATTGGGACCCACTGAAAGACAAGCCCAAGCCGGGTGACGGGACAGCTAAACCGGCCGCGGCAAGCGATGCTGCACCCGGCGATGACGAGGATGAAATCGACCGGATCGCCGCCGAGATGGACAGCATGCGCAGCGATGCTGCCAAACGCGCAGCGCCCAAGCCAGAGCCCGAGGCGACACCGGCACCAGCCCCTAAACCGGAACCTGTAGCAGATGCCGCAGCGACCAGCCCTAAGGGCAGTACGGACAGCACCACATGAGCAAAGCTCAACAAGACAAGATCGACGATACCAGCGCGCCACTGATTGAACATCTGGCAGAGCTGCGCAACCGGCTGATCAAATCGGCCTTGGCCTTTTTGGTGGGCATGGTTCTGTGCTTCACTGTCGCCACGCCGATTTTCAACTTCCTGACCGAACCGCTTTGTACCGTTCTGGCCGAGCGCGGGCAGGACTGTGACCTGATCTTCATCAGTCCGCAGGAAGGGTTCTTCGTGGCGATCAAGGTGTCCTTCCTTGGCGGTTTCATGCTGGCGTTCCCGGTTATTGCCACGCAGCTTTGGCGTTTCGTGGCACCGGGCCTCTATCGGTCCGAACAAGGCGCGTTCTTGCCCTTCCTGATCTCTTCCCCGGCGATGTTCCTGCTGGGCGCGTCTTTCGCCTTCTACGTTGTAACGCCCTTGGCGTATGACTTCTTTCTTGGCTTCCAGCAATTCGGCGCTGGCGGCGAAG
>CAYNWX010000206.1:0-2859 GCA_964401005.1 uncultured Natronohydrobacter sp. | reverse complement strand
CACCGCTTTAATCAGGCGCGGCAGATGATCGCCCACCTGCCCCGCGCCAAAGCGCGCGATCAGGGTCAGGCGGCCCGCCTCGTTGGTCGGGTTCAGCTTGGCCAGCAGCACTTTCAGGTCATCCGCCGTCAAGGATGGGCCGCATTTCAGCCCGATCGGGTTTTGCACGCCCCGGCAGAATTCGACATGCGCGCCATCGGGTTGACGAGTGCGGTCGCCAATCCAGATCAGGTGGCCAGAGCCAGCAACCGGCAGACCAGAGGTGGAATCGACGCGGCACAGCGCCTCTTCATATTCCAGCAATAGCGCTTCGTGGCTGGTGTAGAAATCGACCGTCGCCAGATCACGGCTGGTTTCGGACGTGATCCCGGCCGCAGTCAAAAAGTCGAGCGTGTCGGAAATGCGGTTCGTCATCTCGCGGTAACGCTCGGCCTTTTCGCCTTCGGAAAAGCCCAAGGTCCAAGAATGCACACGGTGCATATCGGCATAACCACCCGTCGAGAAGGCGCGCAGCAGGTTCAGGCTGGCCGCCGCTTGGGTATAGGCCTGCAACATGCGGTCAGGGTCGGGAATGCGCGCCTCTGGCGTGAAATCGAACCCGTTGATGATGTCGCCCCGATAGCTGGGCAATTCCACCCCGCCCACGGTTTCCATTGCCGCTGACCGTGGCTTGGCGAATTGGCCCGCCATGCGGCCCACCTTCACCACCGGCACTTTCGCGCCGTAAGTCAGGACAATCGCCATTTGCAACAGCACCTTGAACGTGTCGCGGATGCCATCGGCGTTGAATTCGGCAAAGCTTTCGGCGCAGTCACCGCCTTGCAGCAAAAACGCCTCGCCGCGCGCGGCAGCGCCGAGCTTGCGTTTCAGCGCGCGCGCTTCGCCTGCAAAGACCAGCGGCGGGTAGATGGACAGTTTGGCCTCGACCCGGTGCAGCGCGTCTTGGTCCGGATAATCGGGCATCTGGATGCGCGGCTTTTGCCGCCACGAGGATTTTGTCCAGTTCTGTGTCATAATGCCCTCCGGGTATCTGGTTGCGCAACCATGCTGCGCGTGGCCACCCTATACAAAAGCCATCCCGCGCATGCAAACGCGTTTGCTCTTGCGCGGGAAAATGAAACCTGTTTGTGTCGCCCAACTTTAGAGCACCCGGTATGCAAGACCGATGACCACCCAGCCTGCCAGCCAGCCCAGCACCGCCCATGTGGCCTTTCTGCTGCTAGATCGCTTTACCCTGATTGCGTTCTCAGCGGCCATCGAACCCCTGCGCTTGGCCAACCGCGTTTCGGGGCGCACGCTTTACACATGGCAATTGGTCAGTGAGCATGGCGGGTCGGTCAAATGCTCGAACGGAACAGAGATCGCTGGCACGACCAAGATGGACGATCTGCGCCCGGATGCGTTGATCGTCGTCTGTGGCGGGGTTGATGTGCAGCGCGCGACAAGCGCGGGCGTGCTGTCATGGCTGCGCAAACGTGCGCGGCATGGCAACCGCATAGGCGGTATCTGCACGGCGGCTTGGGCGCTGGCGAAAGCAGGGCTTCTGGACGGCAAACGCGCCACCATCCATTGGGAAAACTTCAACGCCATGGCCGAGGAATTCACCGAGGTCGATCTGGCGCGCACGGTTTTCGTGGTCGATGGCCCGCGGATCACGGCGGCGGGGGGCATCGCGTCGCTCGATATGATCTTGGCGCTGATTGCGTCGGGCCATGGCAGCGATCTGGCCAATTCAGTAGCCGATCAGCTTGTCTATTCCGCGATCCGCACCAACCGCGACACGCAACGCCTGTCGATCCCGGCGCGTATTGGCGTGCGCCATCCAAAGCTGGCCCGTGTGATCGAGATTATGGAAAGCCATATCGAAGACCCGATCAGCCCGTCCGATCTGGCAGAAGCCGTGGACATGTCCACCCGCCAGCTGGAACGCCTGTTCCGGCGCTACCTGAACCGCAGCCCGAAACGCTATTACATGGAATTGCGTCTGGAACGCGCCCGCAACCTGCTGATGCAGACCGATATGAGCGTCATCAACGTGGCGCTGGCGGCAGGCTTCACTTCGCCCTCGCATTTCTCGAAATGCTACCGGGCGCATTACGACACCACGCCCTACCGCGAACGCGGAGCGCATGGCGAGGATTAGGCGCTATTGCAGGCGGTGAAACATCTCGCGCAGATAGGGTTCGAATTCAGCGCAAAACACGATTTCCACGGTGTCGAGGTGATAGAACGCGTTCGGTTCGCCACAATCTTGCACAGAAACAAGCAATTCATGCGAAAGCTGAAGATGTTGGTTCAGGACTTCCACCTCGGCGGCAATAATCTCCGCGGCAAAGCCCCGACCTTCGGTAAAGACCAAGGGCCAGCCATCTTCCAGCGCTTCTAACTCGGCCAGCACCGGCCCCCAAGACTCATTGGCCAGCGTGAATTCATCCGGGCAAATCTCGGCGCGTTCTTCCGGCAGGTCCATCACGGCGGCGAAATTATCGCGGCTTTCAGGGTCGCCGCCATAGAACAGGCACACAGTGTTGTAAAACCGCTGCTCATCGGGGCCATGAACGCCCCAATATTCCGTCTCATAGCCTTCGGCATCGCGCATGACCGCTTCGCCCCGGAAGCCCAATGCAACGTCATAGGCAAGGTCCAGCGCGGTGTCGGTGGCGAAATAAGCATTGATCATCAGGATCGAAAACACATCGGCCGCGTCTTCTTCTTGCCCGAAGATGGGCAGACCTTCGATGTCGATAATCGCATGGCCCAGTTCGTGATAGAAAATGCCAAGGATATTGGCTTCCACAAAGGCGTCCTCATCGGCCTTGGCCGTTGTGCCAAAAGCAACCAGCCCGGCTAGGATGGCCC
>CAYNWX010000205.1:0-7637 GCA_964401005.1 uncultured Natronohydrobacter sp. | reverse complement strand
GCGGCACCGATCGCGGCATCGACCGCGTTACCGCCTTGTTGCAGCAGATCGAGCGCAACTTTAGCCGCCAGCGGATGCGATGTTGCGCACATCCCTTCGGTTGCGAAAACGGCTGAGCGGCCCGGTGTTTCAAAGTTGCGCATAAGTCCTCCATTGCTGCGCGGCGAAGGTAATCCACTCCGCGCAGAAAAAAACCCCGCCTTTGCAGGCGGGGTAAAGTGGGCGCCCCGGCGGGTAACACGGGGCACCGGCGGTAACTGGGATCAATCGTGCATCTCGGCCCGGATTTGCTGGCGCAAGATGTCGATGGGAATAAGTTTTCCGTCACGCTTGAACTGCCAATAGGTCCAACCGTTGCATGAGGGCGCACCCTCCAGCGCGGCCCCGACCTGATGGATGGACCCACGATGTTCAGCACTGACCAGCGAGCCGTCGACGCGCAATTTCGCCGCCTGCCCACGCGGATTGACCAAAACTTCACCGGGGCGCAACAAGCCGCGTTCGACCAGCGTGCCAAAAGCCACACGCGGTTGGGTGCGTTTCGACAGCGTGGTTTCCAGCGCGGCACTTTCCAGCGGGCGCACTTGGCCAAGGCGCTTGGCGGCAACCTTGCGGTAGCTTTCTTCGCGTTCGATTCCAATGTAATGGCGGCCCAGCAGCTTGGCGACCGCGCCGGTGGTGCCTGTGCCAAAGAACGGGTCCAACACAACATCGCCGGGGTTGGTGGTGCCAACCAAAACGCGGTGCAGCAGGGATTCTGGCTTTTGCGTGGGGTGGGCCTTGTCACCGTTTTCATCTTTCAGGCGCTCATGGCCTGAACAAATCGGCAGCACCCAGTCAGAGCGCATCTGGACACCTTCGTTCAGCTCTTTCAGGGCTTCATAATTGAAGGTGTATTTCGCGCCTTCGGATTTGGAGGCCCAGATCATCGTCTCATGCGCGTTGGTCAGGCGTTTGCCGCGAAAGTTCGGCATGGGGTTCGACTTGCGCCAGACAACATCGTTCAGCAGCCAAAAGCCCTGATCCTGAAGGGCAGTGCCGACGCGGAAAATATTGTGATAGGAGCCAATCACCCAGATCGCGCCGTTCGGTTTCAGCAACCGGCGCGCAGCGGCAAGCCACTGCTTCGTGAATTGGTCATAGGCTTTGAAGCTGTCGAACTGGTCCCAAGCATCATCGACCGCATCAACCTTGCTGTTGTCGGGGCGGTGCAGATCGCCGCGCAATTGCAGGTTATAGGGTGGGTCCGCAAAGATCAGGTCCACGCTTGCCGCGGGCAGCGCATTCATCACCTCTATGCAATCGCCATCCAGAATCTGGTCCAGTGGGAGCATGCTCGCGCCCTTCGCTGCGTCTTTGACTGCCATATATGCCTCTGCATCCACGCTTGGTGCGTGTGTTGTTGGGCATAGGATGAGTCATGCGGCCCTTTTCGTCAATTTCTATTTGAATCAGAGATTTAAAAAACTTTCTTCAAGTAGAATCTGGACACAAGATTTTGCGTATGGGCTTGAAAGAGCGTCTATGCTCTGGGGTTGGGCCAAGGGTGGCTATGGCATTTAGGTGACACTTCGTTGGGTATCCGGCATTGCGCTCCCACCCGTAGCCAGGGTGCTTGAGCGCCAAATCGGCCATGATCTTGTCGCGGGCGGTCTTGGCGATGATGGACGCAGCCGCAATCGACATGCAGCGCCCATCGCCCTTGACGATGGCTTGGGCCGGGCAAAGCAAGTCCTTCGGCAAGCGGTTGCCATCGATAAGCAGATGATCGGGGGGCAGTGCAAGCGCCGCAACGGCCCGCTGCATGGCCAAGAAGGTTGCCTGCAAAATGTTAAGCCTGTCGATCTCTGCGGGGCTGGCATGGCCGATGCCGACATCGGCATATGCGCGGATTTCCAGCGCCAAGGTGTCGCGCGCCCGCGCGCTCAGACGCTTGGAGTCGCGCAGTCCCTCGGGCAAGTGGGCCGGGTCCAGCCAGACCGCGGCTGCCGTGACAGGGCCACAGAGCGGGCCTCGCCCAACTTCGTCCACGCCCACGACACGCTGCGCTCCGCCCTGTGCAGCCGCAAATTCAAAGCTGAAGTCAGGTATCGTCATCATGTTATTTCCAAAACAGGCCATTGTTATCTGATAGCCACCATTCGTAGCAGGACCGATATTGCCTAGCACGCGGTCCAATGCCAGAGTCACCGACATGACACGGCTATTCACATTCTCCGCCGCCCTGCTGTTGGCGCTTGCGACGCAAGCCTCGGCGCAATGCTACGCGGATTACAAAGCAAAAAAGGACAATCCGTTGCGGTTGCAATACGGGTTGATCGAATTGCCGGATTCGGCTTGCGGCTCTATTGGTGCGGCGACACGCTATGCTGAACCAGTTATTGCAGACTCTGGCTGGACGCTGTTGCAGATCGAATCCATCCTGACAAAAGCTCAGTTTGATGCGAGGACAGCCAATGCCGGCGCCATCCATCTCCGCCGCTGATTTGACCCGGCATGGCAGCCGCGCAGCACTTTTGGGGATTGCCGCTATTGTCGGCGTGCTCACGCTCACCGCCGTATTGCTGTTTCTGAACTTGCCAGACGCCAACGCCTTCAACGCGCGGGTTGAACAGGTGTTCGTCGAAAATGCTGATTTGACCAAGGGCGCCGAAATCAAGCTGCTGGAAATATTGGCGCAATCCGGCACTGCTTTTTCCGAGACACTGGTCAGTTACCGGATCGTGATTTTCGTGCTGTTGGTGTTTGCGACCGGCCTCTTGGTGACATCACTGTTCATGGTGGTCACGCTGGTGGTGCTGAACCGCCGCTTGGCGATGGTCGAAAAGCAGGGCTTGCAGGTCTCGTCCCTGCTGATTGACCGGGCCACGAACACCGTGGGCATTAATGATATGGAATTTCGCCTGACCCCGGCAGCGGTCGAAACACTGGCGGTTTTGGCTGAAGCGCGGCTAGATGACGACATGCTGACAGGCGCGGCGATAGAGGCGGTTATCTCTGGCCGATCAGAAGCAGATTGCGATGAGGCGGCGGGGGCCACGCGCATAAAGCGGTTGCGCGACAGCCTTGGCAACCAGTTGATCAGCGAGGTTCTGGTCAAGAATGTCGCGCGTCAAGGCTATATGCTGGCCATTGACGCGCGCGTTATTGAGTTGCGTTAGGCTGCGGGCGCTTTCACCTTACGCAGGTAGGGCAGCACAACCTCGACATCGCCGAAACGTTCACGTGCGGCGTCGGTATCCAGCGACAGGCCAACGATCATGTCGTCCCCGGCTTGCCAATCGGCAGGCGTTGCCAGCGGTTTGCCCTTGGTCGTGATGATCGCATCTAGTGCGCGCAGGATTTCCGCAAAGTTGCGGCCTACCGACATCGGGTAGATCAGCGCCAGTTCCAGCTTCTTGTCCGGCCCGATGATGAAGGTCGTGCGCACAGTTGCGGAATCGTTCGCAGTGCGGCCATCGGGCAGGTAAGCGTCTGCGGGCAGCATGTCGTAAAGCTTTGCAATTTCCAATTTGTCATCGGCAAAGATCGGGAAATTTAGCGGGTTTCCTGACACTTTCTCGACATCTGCCTTCCACTGCAGGTGTTCGGCCACCGGGTCGATGGACACGCCCGCGATCTTGCAATTGCGCTTGGCGAATTCGCCCGCCATGGCCGCAGCGGCCCCGAATTCAGTGGTGCAGACCGGCGTAAAATCCTTGGGGTGGCTGAACAGGATGGCGTAGCTGTCACCGATCCAGTCATGAAAATTCAGCATGCCTTCGGTGCTGTCGGCGGTAAAGTTCGGCACGATGTCATTGATGCGCAGGGTCATGGTCTCTCCGATTGCTATGGGCGCACAAAATGCACGCCACCTTAGAACGATTCCAGATATCACATTCAAACATCGCATTTTAAATGCGACAATTCGACCACCCTTGCGGGTCGCGCGGCGCGGTGCGACAGTGCCGCAACTACAGGAGGATCAGATGCAGGACAAACGGCAATTCTACATCGGCGGTGCATGGGTGAACCCGCAGGCAGGCACCGTTATGGACGTGATCGACCCCTCGACAGAAGAGGCGTGTGCGGTCATCTCTTTGGGTGGTCAAGCCGATACAGACGCCGCCGTGGCAGCGGCAAAAACCGCCCTGCCCGGCTGGATGTACTCTGACCCAGCGGCGCGGCTGGACGCGGTCAAGCGCATCCTTGCGCTGTATCAAGAAAAGGCCGACGCCTTGGCCCAAGCCATGAGCCTTGAAATGGGCGCGCCCATCGACCTTGCGCGCAGCTCGCAATATGGCGCAGGCGAATTTCACATTCGCAACTTCATCCGCGCCTTTGAACAGGTCGAATTTGAAGCGCCCTTGGGCGACCACGCCCCAGACACGCGCATTATCCGCGAAGCGGTGGGCGTCTGCGCGCTGATCACGCCTTGGAACTGGCCAATGAACCAGATCACCCTGAAGGTTATCCCGGCGCTGCTGGCCGGTTGCACGATGGTGCTGAAACCCTCGGAAATCGCGCCGCTATCGGCCCATCTCTGGGCCGAGATCATGCATGAAGCCGACCTGCCGCCGGGTGTGTTCAACATGGTGAATGGCGACGGGCCGGGGGTGGGCACCCAGCTTTCGGGCCACAAGGACGTGGACATGGTCAGCTTTACCGGGTCCACTCGCGCGGGCATTGCCATTTCCAAGAATGCCGCAGAAACGCTGAAACGCGTGCATCTGGAATTGGGTGGCAAAGGCGCGAATATCATCTTCGCCGATGCGGATGAAAATGCCGTCAAGCGCGGCGTTCAGCATTGCTTCCAGAACACCGGCCAATCGTGCAACGCGCCCACCCGCATGTTGGTGGAGCGCAGCTTCTACGATCAAGCAGTGGAACAAGCCACCGCCATCGCGCAAGCCACGCAGGTCGGCCCCGCCAGCCTGCCGGGCCGCCATATCGGCCCGTTGGTCAGTGCGGCGCAATATGACAAGGTGCAAACGCTGATCGAAACCGGCATCGCCGAAGGCGCGCAGCTGGTCGCCGGTGGGTTGGGCCGCCCAGAGGGCACGAACCGTGGCTATTTCGCACGCCCCACGATCTTTGCCGATGTGACCCCCGATATGACCATCGCGCGCGAAGAAATCTTTGGCCCGGTCCTGTCGATCATGCCTTTCGACAGCGAAGATCAGGCCATCGCGCTTGCCAATGATACCCCTTACGGCCTGACGAACTATGTTCAAAGCTCGGATGGGGCACGCTGCAACCGCATGGCGCGACGCTTGCGTGCGGGCATGATAGAGATGAACGGCAAATCGCGCGGTGCAGGTGCCCCCTTTGGCGGCATGAAGCAATCGGGCAACGGGCGCGAAGGTGGCATCTGGGGGATAGAGGATTTCCTAGAGGTCAAGGCAGTCTCTGGTTGGGACGGGACAGCAGGCTAGACATGCGGGCCATGCCCGCCAGAACAGATCGGACAGGGCATGAGCAGCGCACGCACGCGCAACCTTCGGCAAGGGTCCATCCCCGGCCATTTCCGGGCGCTGGCGGTGCCGGCGGCCATCGGATTAGTGTTCTCCACGCTCTATAACGTGGTGGACCTTTGGTATGCGGGGCTTTTGGGCACCGACGCGCAAGCGGGTCTGGCGATTACCTTTCAGGTCTTCATGCTGTTGATCGCGTTTGGCGTGGGCTTGGGCAGCGCGATGTCGGCACTTGTGGGCAACGCCCTAGGGTCCGACGACATGGATGGTGCGCGCCGAATCGCCACGCAAGGCTTGGTGTTCGGCGCTCTGACAGCTGTGGCCTTGGGCGTGGCGGGGATCTGGGGCTCTCCGGCGATGCTGGCGCTGGTGTCAGAGCCGGGGGCATACCGCGACGCGGCCAATGCCTATATGAACGTGATCCTGATTGCGACCGCGCCCTTCCTGCTGGCCTTTGGCGGCAATGGCATCTTGTCGGCGCAAGGCGACACGGAATCGATGAAACGCGCCCAGATCGCTGCGTTTTTCGCCAATCTGGGGCTGAACCCGCTATTCATCTACGGCATTCCGGGCGTGGTTGCAGGGCTTGGCTTCAACGGGATCGCATTGGCCACTTTGGTCAGCCAAGCGGGTGTCATGGCCTATATCATGTGGCGCGTCATGCGCTCAGAGGTGATGGAAGGCGCGATTTCATGGCGTCCCGACGTGACACGCGGGCGCGAAATTGCCGCCCAAGCCCTGCCCGCGACCTTCGCCATGCTGATCCTGCTGATCGCGGGGTTCTTCGTGCAGTTTTTCCTAAAGGGCTTTGGTCCACATGCTTTGGCCGCTTACGGCGTTGGCCTGCGCATCGAACAGCTAATCCTGTTGCCCGGTTTCGGGCTGACCAACGCGCTTTTGCCCATCGTGGCGCAGAATTACGGCGCGGCCCATTATGACCGCGTGCGCGAAGCATGGTGGTTTTGCGTGAAAGCGGGTGTGGCGCTTATGCTATGCGGGTCAGTGCTGTTGTGGTTTGCGGCTGGCCCCATGGTTGCACTATTCAGCGCTGACCCAGAGGTCATTCGCCTTGGGACCGACTACCTGCATGTCGACGGCTTCATCCTGCCCGTCTACCTGGTGTTGTTTGCCGTGAACGCGGTGCTGCAAGCGCTTAAGCGCCCTTTGGTAACCGTCTGGATCGGCCTGTGGCGGCAAGGGGTCGCGGTGGGCCTGTTTTGCTGGCTGTATGTGACGGTATTCGACTGGGGCACTTGGGGCGTCTGGCTTGGCATTGCCACGGCAGTTATCACGGGGCTGGCCCTGTCGCTTTGGGTGGTCGAACGCGTTGCCCACAAGGCGATTGGCGGGCTTCTGATATCACCCAAACCTGTCACGGCCTGACCGACGGTCCGGTCCCTGCTACAAGGAACGAAATCTAGGAAAAGTGGTGCGCTGAAGGGACTCGTATTGGATGTTTATTATATTGAAAATAATATGTTAATAAAAATAACTTGAACTAAAAGCCCCCAATAATGCCCCCAAGTTCAGTTTGTTCTTGGGTTCCAGTCCCATTTCTTGGATGAAGCCTGAGCCCAGTTTTTCAATCCGGGCATTTTGCGGATTAGATTTGGGTGCAATCATTCTGGTTCTGATGTCCAGATTTTGCAAATGTGTTCGCGTCGCGCAAGGTCAGTCGGAGTCTTCAGTCTGCGAGTAAAGCCATAGGCATTAACGAAGTCGGCGAGATAGCCGCGCAACTGCGTGTGGCTGAGCAGAACCTCGATCTGATGCAGCGGATCAACGAGCCGTTTCCTCAGACCCCTTTCTTTGTTGCCCGGCAGCTCCGCCAGAACGAGCAAAAGCTCGGCTGCTTCCACAAAGCAACCAACTTGGCTAGAAGCGGTGTATTCCAATAGTGACAACCATTCAGTTTCGATCTACGAGGGATCAATTGTTGTAATGAATAAGAATATGATGCCCATCACACCCATAATTCTCTGCGGTGGATCTGGGACGCGTCTTTGGCCGGTCTCTCGTCGCAGCTATCCGAAGCAATTCTCGTCGCTTATGGGCGATATGAGCTTGTTTCAGCAATTGTTTGACCGTTTGGCCGGTGATGCTTTCGCAAGGCCAGTGGTTGTCACGAGCTCCGAGTTTCGGTTCATCGTCGCCCAACAGATGGCAGAGGCGCGGGCCGTGCCG
>CAYNWX010000204.1:0-1533 GCA_964401005.1 uncultured Natronohydrobacter sp. | reverse complement strand
TCGTCATCCATGTCGGACGGGCCGGCAGGGCCGCCATAGCCGCTACCGCCGCCGCCACGGCTGTCGCCATAATCCGGGCCGCCACGATCATAGCCACCGCCCGTGTTGCCGCCGGAATTGCCGCCACCGCCACCGTCGCCGCGCCCACCCAGCAGCGTCATTTCTCCCCGGTAAGGGCGCAGCACCACCTCGGTCGAATACCGATCGGCACCCGACTGGTCCTGCCATTTGCGGGTTTCCAACTGCCCTTCGATATAGACGGTCGAGCCTTTACGCAGATATTGCTCGGCAATGCGCACAAGCCCCTCGTTGAAAATAGCGACCGTGTGCCATTCGGTGCGTTCCTTGCGCTCGCCCGTGGCCTTGTCGCGCCATGTCTCTGACGTGGCAATGCGCAGATTGCACACCTTGCCGCCATTCTGAAAGCTGCGCACTTCGGGGTCACGCCCCAGATTGCCCACCAGAATGACCTTGTTGACCGATCCTGCCATGAAACTTTGTCCCCTATTCACATCCATCGCGCGCTGCGCAATATTCCCCGCGTATGGTAAAGACCGGGTAAACAGGCGCAAGCTGTTTTCTTGGGCGCGCAATCGGTCTATATTGCCCCCAAACTCAGGGGATGGGTCATGCGATTTTTGACATTTGGCGCAATTGTGCTGTGTTTATCTGCGGCCAGCGTGCAGGCGCAGGGGCTGAATCTGTCTTCCAGCGGGTCGGTGTCCAGCAATCCGTTGGACCGCATAAAACGCGCGTCGCGCGTCATAGATGGGCGGTTGTCAGAGCAATATTCGGCCTCTGTCCGCTTATTGCCGAACCATGAGGAAGACGCGGACACGCCAAACCCCCTGATCCCCCGCTATACCGGGCCGCAATCGGGCGAATATGTTCAGCTTGCGCGGGTCGCGGCGCGCAACAATAACGTGCCCGAAGACCTGTTCTTGCGGCTGGTTCACCAAGAAAGCCGCTGGAATTCGGGTGCTGTGTCGCACAAGGGCGCCATCGGGCTGGCGCAGCTTATGCCGGGCACTGCGGAATTGCTGCGCGTGGACCCGAATGACCCGGCGCAGAATCTTGAAGGCGGCGCGCGCTACCTGCGCATGATGTATGACCGCTTTGGCAATTGGCGGCTGGCCCTTGCCGCCTATAATGCCGGGCCGGGCGCGGTCGAACAGCATGGCGGCGTGCCCCCATTTGATGAGACGCGCAACTATGTGGCGATCATTCTTGGCGCGGGCTAGGCGGGTTCGCTGACGTTGCGGCAGGTTCGCCCGCTGCATGCGGACTTTTCGGCGTAAACCTGTCTTGACGACTTGTCTTTTCACGGCCGCGCGGTGCAGTCTTTCGCCAAAATTCCGGAGAGGACATGCCCCAACTCGATACAGATTTCGTGCGCGCGCAATTTCCGGCCTTTGCAGAGGCCGAATTGCAAGGTCAGTTTTTCTTTGAGAACGCGGGCGGGTCTTACACCTGCCAGCCCGTCATCGACCGTCTGACGCGGTTCTACCACAGCCGCAAGGTGCAGCCCTATGG
>CAYNWX010000203.1:0-3329 GCA_964401005.1 uncultured Natronohydrobacter sp. | reverse complement strand
GCGCGGGCACGATCTTCCCAGCGGAATCGGTTGAGCAGCAGCGCAAACCGGCGGCGGGCGCTGTCATAGGCCAGATCGGTCCCGGCCAGGACCGAATCCTGCACTAAGGCGGAGATAACGCGCAAATCCTCGGCATCGAGTGCGGCCAGCCGCACCGGGCGCTCTGCCCCATCTTCGAACCGCGCATCTTCGGTCATTTGCCATACACCCGTTCGATCATCGCGCCGCAAGCGCCCAGCTTTTCTTCCACCCGCTCATAGCCGCGATCCAAATGGTAAACGCGCGCAACCGTGGTTTCGCCCTCGGCGGCCAAGGCAGCAAGGATCAACGACACGGAGGCCCGCAGATCGGTTGCCATCACGGGCGCACCGCGCAGCTTCGATACGCCTGTGACACGCGCGGTGCCGCCTTGCACATCGATCTTGGCCCCCATGCGCATGAGTTCCGGAGCATGCATGAAGCGGTTCTCGAAAATCTTTTCCTCCAGCACCGATGTGCCATCAGCGGTGCACATCGCAGCCATGAATTGCGCTTGCAGGTCGGTCGGGAAGCCTGGGAAAGGTTCGGTCGTGACATCCACGGCGCGCAGACGGTCTACCTGCCGCGTGACCTTCAAGCCGCGCGCGGTCTGTTCCACTTCGACGCCTGCCTGTTCCAGCTTGTCCACGAAGGCTTGAACAAGGTCCAGCCGCCCCCCAAGGCATTCGACCGTGCCACCTGCAATGGCCGGTGCCAGCATATAGGTCCCAAGTTCAATGCGGTCTGTGACCACAGGGTGCGTGGCCCCGCCAAGGGTATTCACGCCGGTGATGGTGATGGTCGATGTGCCCTCACCTTCAATCTGCGCGCCCATGCGTTGCAGGCAATGCGCAAGGTCCACGATTTCCGGCTCACGCGCGGCGTTTTCCAGAATGGTCGTGCCTTTCGCCAAGGTCGCCGCCATCAACGCGTTTTCCGTAGCGCCGACCGACACAATGGGAAATTCGAACCGCGCACCCTTTAGCCCGCCTGTCGCTTTGGCATGCACATAGCCGTCGCGCAGGTCCAGCTCGGCCCCAAGCGCTTCCAGCGCGCGCAAATGCAGATCGACCGGGCGCGCGCCAATGGCGCAGCCACCGGGCAGGGATACGATGGCATGACCATCGCGCGCCAGCATTGGCCCCAGCACAAGGATCGACGCGCGCATCTTGCGGACAATGTCGTAATCCGCGCGGTGGCTGGTCAGGTCATGGCTGGACAGGGCGAGCACCTGCCCGTCTTGCAATCCCGCAACCTCTGCGCCAAGCGATTCCAACAGCTCTGTCATGGTGCGAATGTCCGACAGGCGCGGCGCGTTGGTCAGCGTCAAGGGCTGATCGGTCAGAAGCGTGGCCGGCATCAGTGTCAGGCACGCATTCTTGGCGCCCGCAATCGGGATTTGGCCATTTAACGGGCCATTGCCCTTGACGACGATCGAATCCATCTGCTCTGCCCCTCGTTACGCGTTCTTGTCTGCGGTCTGGTTATTATCTGTATCTGCGCCCTGCTCTGCGCTGCGTGCGCGGGCCTGTGCCTTGCGCTTGGCGATATTCGCTTTCATCGCCGCTTTCAACCGTGCCGCGCGCGGATCCTGCGATGCCTGTGACTTGGACGGGTTCTGAGGCTTTGGTCGGGTCATGGAAAAACTGTTAGCCCAAGTTTGAAAATGCGTCCAGATAGGGGTTGCACCCCTGAAAATTTCGGACTACTCAGCGCGCCATGCTGCTGCTGTAGCTCAGTGGTAGAGCACTCCCTTGGTAAGGGAGAGGTCGACAGTTCAATCCTGTCCAGCAGCACCAGAGTTTCTTTTCCTTTCATGAGTGAGCGTAAAGCCTGAGCCCATGCCGCCCATGCGCAACGCGCCCCGGGCTTGAACCGGGGCCTCTGGGGTAGCACGCTTCGGCAGGATTGACCGCAAGGTCCCGAGTGAAGCCCGGGACGGGGTTTTAGCAATCGTCCCGGTCAAGCAACCCAAGCCCGCGCAGGTAAATGCCAATCCCCGATTCCAGCAAGTCTTCGGGCGAAAAGGGCGTGCGCGCGCCAGGTGCACCGCGGGCATATAGCTCGACAATTCCGTGGCTCATGGCGCTGACATGGGCTGCGAACATCTCTGTCGGCGGGCGTTTATCGGCGGGAATGCGCGCCGACAGGTCCCCCGCCGCGCGCAACAGCACACCATTCGCGCGCACCGAGGCTTTGGCCAGTGCCGGTGTCGCGCGTGGCGAAATGCCCGATTCGAACATCGCCACGTAATGCCCCGGATGCGCGCATGCGAAGGCCAGATAGGCGCGTCCCACCGCTTCGAACGCAGCCAAGGGCGAGGGCTGGCCGTCCTTGTAGGCAAACTCCAGAAGGTCGGCGAACAGTTCGAACCCCTGAAACGCCAATTCTGTGATCAGGTCTTCGCGGCCCGTGAAATGCCGGTAGGGCGCCGCCGCCGACACATCGGCCAGCTTCGCGGCCTCTGCCATGGTAAAGCCCTGCGGGCCGCGCTCTGCAATCAGGTTCAGCGCGGCGTCGACCAGCGCTTGTTTCAGATTGCCATGATGGTAGCCGCGTTTGCTCATAGGGTTTCTTTACCGGGGAAATTGCTCAAGGGAAAACGGGTTTTACACGGGCCACATAGTGCAAGGCTTGCATCGCGCCTGCGAACTGACTAAGTGAGCGGTCGAGAGGCTGGCGCGGGCGAACGCCTTGCCAACCCGGTCAGGTCCGGAAGGAAGCAGCCGCAGCATTTTCCGTTCGGGTCGCTGTCCAGTCTCTCACCCATGTCCCACAACAATAAATCCGTGACAGATGCGCCGCCCGCGCGCTACCCTTGGTTGTGACTTGGCGCGTCGCTGCGCCGTTTGTGGGAGACGATCATGACACGCATCCATCTTGGCACGGCACTTGCCGCACTTGCCTTGGCATTTCCGGCCCATGCACAGCAAAGCTCTGACTTGGTCGCACCGGAAATCGCGACCGATGTGGCCGCAGCTTTTCCGGGACTGTCCGAGGCAGGCCAAGCCGCGCTTGCGGCCAAGGCCGCAGGCGACAGCGTGACGGCGGAAAACTGGATGGTCGCCGCCGCGAACCCCTTGGCGGTCGAGGCTGGCGCCAAGGTTTTGCGCGCAGGTGGCACGGCAGCGGATGCGATGGTCGCCGTGCAGGCCGTTCTGGGGCTGGTCGAGCCGCAGTCCTCTGGCCTTGGCGGCGGTGCGTTCTTGGTGTGGTATGACGCGGCCACGGGCCAAGTCACCACGCTGGACGGGCGCGAGAGCGCGCCCTTAGCCGCTGATCCGCGCTATTTTCTGGATGAGGCGGGCGAG
>CAYNWX010000202.1:0-18415 GCA_964401005.1 uncultured Natronohydrobacter sp. | reverse complement strand
AAGGCGCGAAGCCGACCATGTGCGCTTGAACGCGCTTTTGGGGCTGGCAGAGGCCGTTGCCTGCCGCCGTCAGGTGCTGTTGTCCTATTTTGGCGAGGCGTCTGGGCCGTGCGGGAATTGCGATCTGTGTTTGCGTCCCGTCAAGCTGTTCGATGCCACGACCCCGGTGCGCAAAGCGCTCTCGGCCATGCTGCGCACGGATGAACGCTTCGGCGTCGGCCATCTGGTCGACATCCTGACCGGCAACGCCACCGACAAGGTCAAGGCGCGCGGGCATGACCATTTGCCCACTTTCGCCGTGGGACGCGAGCTAAGCCGCGCCAAGTGGCAAGCCGTGTTCCGGCAGATGATGGGGCGTGATCTGGTGCGCCCGGATGCCGAGCGCCACGGCGCGTTGCGCATGACCGAAGCCGCGCGCCCGATATTGCGTGGAGAGGCCGAGATCACCCTGCGCGAAGATACGATTACCGCCGCCCGCGATGGGCCAGCCGTCAAGGCGCTGGTCTCGGACGAGGATGCGCCGCTTCTGTCGGCGCTGAAGGCCAAGCGCCGCGCGTTGGCCGAAGCGGCGCGTGTGCCGGCCTATGTCATCTTCACCGACCGGACGTTGATAGAGATGGCAGAAACCCGGCCCCACAGCATGGATGCCATGGCGCGTATTTCTGGCGTGGGCGCGACAAAGCTGGACCGTTATGGCGCCGATTTTCTGGCCGTTATCACAGGGGCCATGCCCGATGCCCAGCACCCCCAGCGCCGCAAGCTGGCTGGGCGCGAGGCGGGCGCGCTGTTCGACGAATTGGCAGAGGTCGCGCGCGACCTGGAACGGGGCGAGGGTGGCACCGGGAAACTGCTGACCCTGACCCCCGCGACGTTGCGCGCCATTGCCGAACGGAGGCCGGCCAATGAAGCCGAACTGGCACGGATAAAGGGTATGGATGACGCACGCATGGACCGGTTCGGCGCAGCGATTCTGTCATGTCTGCATAGCATGTGACGTCACGGCGGGGCTTGCCCCGGCCTGCCGCTCGCGCGACCCACGCGCCAGAAAGGAAAGCCCATGTATCCCTTCCTGCGCTTCGCCGCCCAAATGTTGAAATACCGTAACGCTCCGCGGTTGGGGCTGCTGGACACGCATGTGTCGCACCACCGCTGCTGGCCGTGGGATCTGGACCCGTGGGTCGAGCTGAACAACGGCCGCACGCTGACGCTGTATGATCTGGGCCGCATCCCGATGGCCATGCGCACGGGGCTGGGCGAAACCTTGCGGGCGCAGGGCTGGGGCATCACGGTGGCGGGCAATTCCACGCGTTACCGCAAACGCATCCGCGCCTTCGAACGGTTCGAGATGCGCAGTCGCTGCATTGGCTGGGATGGGCGCTTTATTTACACCGAACAATCCATGTGGAAGCAGGGCGACTGCGCCAACCACATCCTGATCCGGTCGGCGGTGACCAGCGCCAAGGGGATCGTGCCGCCAGCGCAGGTTCTGGAGGCGCTCGCATATAACGGCCCCACGCCCGATTTGCCTGAATGGGTGCAGGCGTGGATCGCGGCAGATGCCGCGCGCCCATGGCCACCTGTGAAGTGATAAAATATTTATCACATCTGCCTGATTTATAATCATTCTAAACCTTGATCTGGGTCAAAGCCGCCGCCGATTCTTCACGCTATGGTGATCTCAGACGCGCGAAAGTTTTGCGGCAGGTGTCGCAGGACCGTCAGGAGATGACCGTATATGGAGGCCAACATGACCCCCCGCAACCTTCCCCGGCTTGGTGCCACCGCACTTGCCCTTGTGCTTGGCGCAACAGCTGTCCATGCCGAGGATATCGCCGAATACATGGATTTCTTCGAGCCGCTACCGTATCTGCCGCCAATTCCGGCAGATAACAGCATGGAGCAAGCCAAGATCGAACTTGGCCAGATGCTGTTCTTTGAGCCGCGTATTTCGGCGTCGGGCGTCATCAGCTGCGCGACCTGCCACAACCCCGCGCTGGGCTGGACCGACCGCATCGACCGCGCCGTAGGCCATGCGGGCCAGGTCGGCAACCGCAACACACCGACCGTGCTGAACTCCGGCTTCCTTGGCTCGCAATTCTGGGACGGGCGCGAGCCTGATCTGGAAGGCCAGTCGCTTGGCCCCATTCAGGCCGATGTGGAAATGAACATGTCGCTGGAAGAGGCGATCCAACGCCTGAAGGAATTCGAGGTTTACCAGCAGCATTTCGCCACGGCCTTCCCAGAGGATGCGGACCCGATCCGCGCCGAGAACGTGGCCTTGTCGATTGCGGCCTTTGAGCGCACGCTGAACACGCCCAATTCGCCCTTGGACCGTTTCCTGCGCGGCGATGTGCAGGCAATGACCGATCAGCAGGTTGACGGTATGAAACTGTTTGTCGATGCGGGTTGCGTGGCTTGCCACAATGGCCCGGCGCTGACCGACAGCAACTTCTACCAGTTCGAGCTGCCCAGTTCGAAGGATGAGGGCCGCTTCCTTGTCACGGGTGACGAGGCCGATAAATTCGCCTTCCGCACGCCGACGCTGCGCAACGTGGCTGTGACCTACCCGTATTTCAACAACGGGTCTGTCGACAACCTGCATGACGCGGTGAACCTGATGGCCGACCAGATGCTGGGCCGGGAATTCTCGGAAGTAGAAAACGACGCGATCGTGGCCTTCCTGCACGCGCTGACGGGGGAAATGCCCGCAGTGGAAATTCCTGCGCTGCCATAAGGCGCGGGCGAACAAGGGGGTGCGCCGGAAAACGCGGCGCACCTTTTCAACCATAGTCTCCCAATCCCTATGACCGCCCTATGCGGCCTCCCACGCTGGGGCGGTTTTTTCACAAAAGCGGGCTGGCCAGAGCGATCACGTTGTTGCGCAGTCGCCGCCAGAGCGGCCATGCCGCGACATCGGCACGGGTGATCGTCCCGGAGCGGTCGATGTAGCTTTGCTGCCTGCCATCCAGCTCGGCAGTGACCGTCGGGCAGGCCAAAAGAAGCGAGTTTTCATAGTTTAAATCGAAACTGCGATGGTCCAGATTGGCCGTGCCCAGCATGGCGAATTGTCCGTCCACCGTCACGATCTTGGAATGGATCAGGCCGGGGCGGAACAGATGCACGCGCACACCCGCATGCAGCAATTCGGGCAAAAGGCTCTCGCTGGCCGCGCCCACGATGGCGCTGTCATTGCGAGCAGGCAGGATCAGATCCACCGCCACCCCGCGTTCTGCTGCCGAGCAAACGGCGATATGCAAGGCTTGATCGGGCACATAATAGGGCGTGGTCATCACCAGCCGGTCCGTTGCGGCGTAGATCATCGCGCAAAGCGCGTCCGAGGGCGTCGTCAGCACATCGTCGGGCCCCGAAGAGATAACTTGTGCGGTCACATCGCCCCGGTGCTCTTCGACGAGGGGTTCGGCCAAAAGCGCGCTTAAATCCTCCGCATGGTGGGTCATCCAGTCATGCACGAACACGGCTTGTTGCTGGCGCACGACCGGCCCTTCCAGCCGCACCAAGATATCCACCCAAGGCGCGAAACGGCGCTTGATGGCAAAGGCAGCGTCGGCGCAATTGCGACTGCCTATCCAAGACAGGCGGTTGTCGAGCACCACGATCTTGCGGTGATTGCGCAGGTCGATCCGGCCAAAGAGCAGGCTGATAATCGGGTTGCCCAACGGGGCAGCCCGCTCCAGCGCCACGCCCGCCGCGCCCATCTGCCTCCAGAGCGCCGAGCGGATCAGCCGCCGCGCGCCGTGGTCATCGACCAGCACGCGGCAGGCCACCCCGCGCCGCGCCGCCGCACAGAGCGCTTGCGCCATGCGGGTGCCGGTGGCATCGGGCAGCCAGATGTAATACAGCACATGCACATGGTCGCGCGCTTGCTCTATGGCGGTGATGATGTCCTCCATCATCGCATCGCCCTCGGGCAGCAAGGTAAGCCTGTTGCCGGTGACGGGCGGAAACTGGCTGGTGGCTTGCCCCGCGGCAAAAGCCGGGCGGGCTGGCCCAGTAGGTTGAACGCGCGGGCCAGTCTGCCCGAACTGCGCCGCGTTCAGGTGGTTGCGAATCTCGCGGATACGCTCGCGCTGGGCGCGCGCCATGCGAATTTCACCGAACAACGCATAGGCCGCCAAGCCAACACCGGGCAGCGCCAGAATGATTGTGACCCATGCCAGCCGCGCCGAAGGCGTCAGGCCAGGGCGCAACAACGCGCGGACAACGAAACCCGCCTGCGCGATGAACACCAGAATGACCCAGACAGAGGGCATGCCCACCTCAAGTTGATTGCGCCGATCCCCCGGTTTAGCTTGAAGCTGGGCCGAGGGGTCTATCTACTGCGCTCATATACGATTTTTTTCGCAAGGATGGACAGGCCGCATGCCGTTTTCGCAAGCGCAGGATAGATTTATTGCACCCGCCCGGCTGCGCCCGCAATTGTGGCGGCTGGTGCTGGGTGTGGGGCTGATCCTTGTGATCTACTTGGCTTGGATGGCGGTTATCGGCGTGATGGTCACGCTGGCCGTGGGGTTTGACGGGGCAGGCCCGATCATGGGGCAGGTAGGTGTCGGGTCCACCCCGCTGTCCATTCTGGTGTTGTTGGGCACCTTTGGCGGGTTGGTGCTGGGCACATTCGCGGCGGTGCGTTGGGTTCACAAGCGACCCGTGGCCAGCCTGTTTGGCCCCCGCGATGTGCTGTTGCGCGATTTCGCGGTGGCGCTGGGTCTGTTCTTGGCGCTGTCGGTGCCGGGTATCTTGTGGGTTCTGGCGTCTGGCAACGTATCGGCTGGTCTGTCGTGGCAGGTCTGGGCCATATTCGCTGTGCCAGTCCTGTTAGGCCTAATCTTGCAAACCGGTGCCGAAGAAATTGTATTCCGTGGCTACTTGCAGCAACAGCTTGCCGCGCGTTTCGTGGCGCGCTGGGTGTCGTATGTTGTGCCTTCCATCCTGTTCGGCTTGTTGCATTACGCGCCCGCCGAAATGGGGCAGGGCGCGTGGCTGCTGGTGGGGTTGACAGGGTTCTTCGGGCTGCTGATGGCGGATCTTACGGCGCGCAGCGGCTCGCTCGGGATGGCTTGGGGCCTGCATTTCGGCAACAACACGCTGGCCATCCTTGTATTCACCACCGGAGAGGCGCTTGACGGTGTCGCGCTGTTCCGGCTGCCTTATTCGCTGAGTGACCCGTCTAGCGTGATGGGATTGCTGTTGGTGGACCTGATTGGTTTGGTTCTGGTCTGGGTGCTTCTGCGGCGCTGGCTGCGGGGTCGTTGATTGCATTTGCCGCGTGCTTTGCTTATTTCAGCGCAAAGCCCCGTGCAGGATCGCCCCATGAACTGGATCACCAACTACGTTCGCCCCACGCTCAACTCGTTCTTCACCAAGCGCGAGATGCCAGAGAACCTTTGGGAAAATTGCCCGTCCTGCGGCACGATGCTCTTTCATCGGGAATTGACAGATAACAGCCAAGTCTGCACGAATTGCGGTCACCATATGGCCCTGACCCCGCGCGAGCGTTTTGCCAGTTTCTTCGATGGCGGGATGTTCCATGAGATTGAGGTGCCCGCCCCCGTCGCCGACCCGCTACAATTCCGCGACCAGAAGAAATACCCCGACCGCATGAAGACCGCCCAGAAAAACACGGGCGAAAAAGAAGCCATGCTTGTAGCCGAAGGGGAAGTGCTGCGCACCAAGCTGGTTGCCGTTGCACAGGATTTCAGCTTCATGGGCGGGTCCATGGGCATGTATGTGGGCAACGCGATCATCGCTGCTTGCGAACACGCGGTCGCGCGCAAGTTGCCCTTGGTTCTATTTTCCGCCGCGGGCGGCGCGCGTATGCAAGAAGGTATCCTGTCGCTTATGCAAATGCCGCGCACGACCGTCGCCATCGACATGCTGCGCGAGGCGGGTTTGCCCTATATCGTGGTGCTGACCGACCCGACCACGGGCGGCGTGACCGCGAGCTATGCCATGCTGGGCGATGTACAGATTGCCGAACCCGGCGCGCTGATCTGCTTTGCCGGGCCGCGCGTGATTGAACAGACCATCCGCGAAACCTTGCCCGAGGGTTTCCAACGCGCCGAATACTTGCTGGAACATGGCATGTTGGACCGCGTAACCCCGCGCAAGGAGCAGCGCGCCGAGATCGCGACCATTCTGCGCATGCTGACCGGGCAAAGTGCTGTGGTGCATGGCGATCTGCCGCCGCCGGATGCTACGATGCAGGCCGGGTGAGATGAGCGCAGGCTCCGACGCGCTTTTGGCGCGGATGATGGAATTCCACCCGAAGATCATAGACCTGACGCTGGACCGTGTTTGGCGTCTGCTGGCAGCACTGGACCACCCGGAGCGCCGTTTGCCCCCCGTCATTCATGTGGCCGGAACCAATGGCAAAGGCAGCACACAAGCCATGATTCGCGCGGGGTTGGAAGGGGTAGGCCTGTCGGTCCACGCTTATACCAGCCCGCATCTGGCGCGGTTTCACGAACGTATCCGGCTGGCGGGTTCGCTGATCGACGAAGCGGCGCTCAGCGATGTGTTGGATGAATGCCTGCGGGCCAACGGCGAAAGCGCGATCACTTATTTCGAGATCACGACCTGTGCAGGGCTTCTGGCTTTCGCCCGCACGCCTGCCGACTATACGCTCTTGGAAGTGGGGCTAGGCGGGCGGCTGGATGCGACCAACGTCATCGACATCCCCGCGATGACCATCATCACCCCGGTCAGCATGGACCATGAGCAATATCTGGGCGACACGCTTGCCAAGATCGCCGCCGAAAAGGCCGGGATCATCAAGCGCGGTGTACCGTGCGTTGTAGCCGCGCAAGACGATGCGGCGCTGGAGGTTATTGAAGCCCGCGCGGCCCGACTTGGCGCGCCGCTTTTGGTGCAGGGCCAGCACTGGCATGTGACCACGGAAGCGGGGCGGCTCGTCTATCAAGACGAAACCGGGCTGCTGGACCTGCCTTTGCCGCGTTTGGCGGGTCCGCATCAGGTGCAGAATGCCGGCACGGCGATTGCCGCTTTGCGCGCGCTGGGCCATGGGGCAGGGGCGGAAGCCGCTGTCACCAACGCCGAGTGGCCCGCGCGTATGCAGCGCCTGCGCCACGGCCCGCTGGTCGATGCTTTGCCAAAAGGCATTCTCTGGCTGGATGGCGGGCACAACCCGGCGGCGGGGCAGGCCATTGCCGCCACGCTGAAAGACCGCGGCGACCGCCCGCTCTGGATGATTTGCGGCATGCTCAACACCAAGGACGTAACGGGCTTCATGCAGCCGCTTGCCCCTCATGCGCGCCAGCTTTTTGCTGTGTCCATTCCGGGTGAAGCGGCCACACTTAGTGCCAGTGCCACGGCCGACGCCGCGCGCAGAGCCGGGATTAAGGCGATCGAGGCGGAAAGCGTCATCAAAGCAGTGCGCGCAATCGCGGATCAAGACGCCGAAGCGCAAGTTCTGATCTGCGGTTCACTGTATCTGGCGGGCCAAATCCTGCGCGAGAATGGTTGATCCAACCATGAAAAAAGGGGCCATGCAGGCCCCTTTTTGAAACTCACCCTAGGCTTACTGGGCGCCGAATTGTGCCAGATAGGCGTAGATATCTTCGGCAGAGCCACGCAGACGGTGGTTCATGTTTGAGCGCGCACGGGCATCGCCTGTCACTTCGCGCAGGTAACCCGTCGGGTCTGTGACATAGGCAACGAAGTTTTCTTCGGTCCAGGTGATCCCGGCTTCGCCAGCGGCCTGCATGGCGGATGAATAGCGGCTATACCCGTCATAGGCACCGGCCACGCGACCAGCGACACCCCACAGGTTCGGTCCGGTGGGGGCGACGCGGTGAGTCACCTCGCCATCGGGCGAGGCAATGCCGTGGCAACTTGTGCACTGGCGAAAATTGCTTTCACCAGCGGCGGCATCGCCAGTGGCTTGGGCGTTCGCGCTTAGGGGCAGCGCGCAGAATGCGACTAGGGCGGCGGCTTTAAGCTTCATGGGGTCCTCTTCCTCCTTGGCTTACAGTCGTCAGAATACGGTTGGATACCGGACAACATCTCTACAATACCCGACAAATGTGCTTTCACAATCCACTAAATATAAAATCTTGAATATACCTTTTTCGCGCTACGCGATGGCAGATGGAAATCCGCCGCTGGAAACTCCGCCCGCCTACCTGTATCGGTTCACATGTGCAGCAAGCCGACAGAAGGGGCCGGGCATGGATATTCGCGCGCTGATGATGGGGCTAGCCTTCGCGTTTATGTGGTCTTCGGCCTTCGCCTCTGCGAAGATCATCGTGCAGGCCGCGCCGCCCTTGATGGCGCTGTCGCTGCGCTTCTTGATCTCTGGCCTGATCGGTGTGTTGATCGCGCGGGCCTTGGGGCAGACATGGCACCTGACGCGGGCGCAATGGCGGGCAATCTTCATTTTCGGGCTATCACAGAATGCGCTCTATCTGGGGCTTAATTTCGTGGCCATGCAAACGGTCGAGGCGTCCTTGGCGGCGATCATCGCGTCGTCCATGCCGCTTTTGGTGGCTTTTGCCGGGTGGGCCTTCGCAGGCGAACGCTTGCGCCCCATGGCCATTGCAGGGCTTGCCGCCGGGTTCGGTGGTGTCGCGCTGATCATGGGGGCGCGGCTTGGCGGCGGGGTGGACCTGTATGGCGTGGCCCTCTGTGTGATCGGGGCCATCGCGCTGACAGTGGCCACGCTCTCGGTGCGCGGCGCGTCTGCGGGGGGCAGCAACCTGCTGATGATCGTGGGTTTGCAGATGCTGGTCGGCTCGGCGCTGCTTGCTGGCCCCGCGCTGGCCCTTGAAAGCTTCAACGTGGCTTGGTCATGGCAGCTTGGCGCGGCTTTCAGCTATACCGTGCTGATACCGGGCTTGGCCGCGACATGGGTTTGGTTCCTGCTGGTCGGCCGAATCGGCGCGGTGCGTGCCGCGACCTTCCACTTCTTGAACCCATTTTTCGGTGTCGCCGTCGCCGCGCTGCTGCTGGGCGAAAGCCTTGGCGTCTATGACTTGCTGGGCGTTGTCATCATCATGGGCGGCATCTTGGCGGTGCAACGCGCCCGCGTGGCCGAGAAGGTGGGCTAGGGCCGCGCGACCGAACAATCCATCCCGCGCGCGGACAGGCGCGCGCAGGCGCGGTCGGCCTCGCCTTCGGTCAGGCCGACAAAGCTGGCCTCGAATCTGCCACTTGTCTGGCGAATGCGGCTGATCCCACTGGAAAGTGCCTGAGCTTCGGCCATCTTGACGGTAATCAGACTGCGCTCTGCATCGTGACGGCTGTTGAATGCCCCAAGCGAAATACCCCAAAGCCGCGCATCATCCGAGGTGGACACTCGGCTGATGATTTGCGGCGTCTCTGCATGAAAGGTTTCCGCAACGATTGCCGTGTGAACCTCTTCGTCGGTGGCATCAGAGCGGGTCAGGATAATCCCCGAATCTTCGATTACCGGTGGCGCGACCGTTACATCTAGATCGACATTTGCCTCGAAGGCGCTGGGAGCCGCGCTGGGCAAGAACGATTCGGGGGCGCCCGTCCACAGAATTTCGGCGGGTGGACCTTCGTTTTGGGCCAATTCCATGGGTTCTTGCGGAAGGTCTTGCCCAAGTGCTGCGGCTTCTGCCACCACGGGCGCGATTTCAGTGCTGACGGGTTCTGATGTTTCGGCCAAAGGTGCCGGTTCAACCGCCTCTGGGGTGGCTTCGGCCATGTCTTCGGCCATGTCTTCGGACGGGTCGTCAGGCATTGTCACGTCCACAGGCTCGGCCAAACCACCCCGCGCTTCGGCCAAATCAAGCGCTGCGGCATCGGCCTCTTCCAGCGCATCCAGATCGGCGGGGTCGACCAAGCCGAACCCGGCGGCTTCGGCAATGCTGAGATCCACCGTTTCGGTGACAGCCTCTGGCCGGGGGGGCGGGCTGATACCTAGCTCTGCCGGCGCAAGCGCTGTCAGGCTCAGTTCCTCGGCGGTTTGGGACACTGACAGGTTAACACCTTCCACAACGGCAACCAGCACATCTTCGGGCACCTGCGGCACGGGGCGCGCACGTGGGCGCAGGCTGGTGCGCACGGCTGTCACAAGGCGGATGGTCTTAGCCCCGGCATTGGGGTCGTCATCGCCATTCTTGGGCTTGGCGGCAACCAAAGCCCCGCGCCCTTGATAGGCCGGGGTTGCAGGCGCGCGCACGGCGACGCGCGATTTGGCACGGCTAAAGCCCATATCCATCAATTCCGCCACTTTCGCATTGCGCGCAGCGGTCGAACTGCCACCGAACATGGTGGTAATGATGTGTTTGGACCCGCGCTGTGCCGAGGCCGTCAGGTTAAAGCCCGCCGCGCGCGTATAGCCGGTTTTGATGCCATTCGCGCCTTGATAGGCGTCCAGAAAGCGGCGGTTGGTGTTGGGCACATTGGCCACGCCTGCGAAATCGGACCGACGCGAGAAGATGTTGAAATATTGCGGATAATCGAAAAACAGTTGGCGGCCCAGACTGGTCATGTCCCGCGCGGTCGAAACATGGCCCGCTTGGGTCAGGCCATGGGGGTTCTTGAAGGTGCTATTGCTCATCCCCATCGCGCGGGCGGTGCGGGTCATACGCTCTGCAAAAGCTTCGACGCTGCCGGAGATGCCCTCGGCAATCACCACGGCGGCGTCATTGGCCGAGCGCAGGGCGGCGGCGCGGATCAGGTAGCGCAGCGAAATCGTCTGCCCTTCCCGCAGCCCAAGGCAGACACATTCGGTCTTGGTCGCGCGGCGGCTGACGCGAAATTTCGTGTCCAGACCGACCTCGCCATGTTTCACGGCCTCGAAGGCGACATAGAGTGTCATCATCTTGGTCAGAGAGGCCGGGTGCAGTTTGGTGTCATGGTTGCGGGCGTGGATCACTTCACCATTGCGGGCATCCATGACCATGGCCGCATAAGGCGCCGCATGAAGGGGTGCGAGGGACACCCACACCACCCATCCCAGCACCAAAATGCCAAGCCCGATACGTCGCATAATCTGCGCCTGCATCACGTTGCCTCTGCCGTTTTTTGTCCCGCTGATTTTTGATGCGGGTTTCACTGCTCACAAACAGATTATCATGAACACGTTCAGGGGAAAAGGTCGTTTATTCAATACCTTTCGCTGTGTTCTTAATGCAAGGTAATAGCAGGTCTTGGGCTGCGTCCTAACCCAACCCGCTATATTTCGCGTCAGCAGCCGTCAATCCAGCCGACAAGTTCGGGCAATTCGCCCAAATGTCGCAGCGCGCGAAATCGGTCATGCGCGAAAGGGGTGTCGGCTTTTTCCATTTCCCATTCCAGCCCATGTGGCACATGCACTCCCCAAGCGCCTGCAATGATCGGGGCGACCACATCAGATTTCATGGAATTTCCCGCCATCAGGGCGCGCTCGGCCCCGTCGCCATGGCGCGCGAAAATGCGGGCATACGTGTCTGGCGTTTTCTCTGACACGATCTCTATGGCATCGAACAGGTCACCCAAGCCTGATTGCGCCAGCTTGCGTTCTTGGTCCAGCAGATCGCCTTTGGTGATCAGCACCAGATGGTGCGACGACGCCAGCGCGCGAATACTTTCTTCGGCATGGGGCAACAGGTCTATCGGGTGGCGCAGCATCTCTTGGCCTGCGCTCAGGATATCGGAAATCACGCTGGCAGGCACACGGCCTTCGGTCACTTCAATCGCGGTTTCGATCATGGATAACATGAAACCCTTGATGCCGTAGCCGTAGCGCGCAAGGTTGCGGCGCTCTGCGTTTAACAGGCGCGCCATCAGGGTCTCGCGCTCGGTATAGTCAGCCAACAGCCCGGCAAAATGCTCTTGCGTCATGCGAAAGAAGCGCTCGTTGTGCCAAAGCGTATCATCAGCGTCGAAACCGATTGTGGTGATCCTGTCCATGTCGGTTCCTGAACGCGCGGGGGTTTTCAGAGGGGTGACTCGTTCTATATTGGGCGGTATATCAGCCAGCGTAGCCCAAGCGGAAGAGCACGATGCATATCGCACCGACCATGACAGATGGCGATGGAGTGGAAAATGATGGCGCGGTCGTCACCAAGACGAAAACCCGCACTCAACGCCCGCCAATGTATAAGGTCATGTTGCTGAATGACGACTACACCCCGATGGAATTCGTGGTGCATGTGCTGGAGCGCTTTTTCGGTATGTCGCATGCCATGGCGTTCGACATCATGCTGACCGTGCATAAAAAGGGTGTTGCGGTGGTGGGCGTCTTCTCGCATGAGGTGGCGGAAACCAAGGTGGCGCAAGTGATGGACTTCGCGCGCCGCCACCAGCACCCGCTGCAATGCACGCTTGAGAAAGAATAACCCCGCTTCATGCCCCACAGCCTTGTGACCTTGGCCAATCCGGCCCCGCGCGCCGACCGCTTGGTGCGCGCGCTCGAAGATGGCCTTATTCTGCCCGATGGCCCCGTAACCGTGCTGCGCCCCGCTGCGGGCGAACGGTTTGATCCGATTGAGTGCAGCCGCCTGCGCATGGTTCAAGGCTATAAACCCGACCATGATGCGTTGCTGCAGGCGGGATACTCTGTCAGCGTTGCGCCAGAATGCGCGCCAAGTGTGCTGGTCTGCCTACCGCGGGCCAAAGACCACGCCCATATGCTCATCGCGCAGGCAGCCAGCCTTGCAAGCCAGATGGTGCTGGTCGATGGGCAGAAAAACGACGGGATAGACTCGATCTGGAAGGCCCTGCGTCCGCGTGCGCCGGTCGAAAGCCTGTCGAAATCGCACGGTAAACTTGTGTGGTTCGACCCGCGCGGCGCGGACTTTTCGGATTGGGCTAAGGGCGCACAGGACGTGCAGACCGACTTCGGCCCCATGGTAACCGCGCCGGGCCTGTTTTCGGCGGATGAGGTAGACCCTGCATCCGAGATGCTGGCGGAGCTGTTGCCGCCGGAACTGCCCGCGCGCATGGCCGATTTCGGGGCGGGTTGGGGGTATCTCTCTGCCGCGATCCTGTCGCGCAGTGGGCCAGAGGTGTTGCACCTTGTCGAGGCGGAGCATGACGCGCTGGCATGCGCACGCCGCAACATCACCGACCCGCGGGCGCAATTTCACTGGGCCGATGCACTGAGCTTCAAGTTGCCAGAAGCGCTTGGTGGGATTGTGATGAACCCGCCCTTTCATGTCGGGCGCGACGCGCGGCCCGAACTGGGGCTGGCGTTTATTTCGGCAGCGGCGCAGGCCCTTGGCACGCGCGGACAGTTATGGCTGGTCGCCAACCGGCATTTGCCCTATGCAAAAGTGCTGGAAGACCGGTTCGTGCATCTGTCTGTTCTGGCCGAGGACACGCGCTTTCGTGTCTGGCATGCCAAGCAACCGCGCAGGGGAAAACGATGAGCTTTTCGATTGCCGGCAAGACCGCGATCATCACCGGGTCTGCCAATGGGGTCGGGCTGGCAATTGCGCGCCATTTCATCGACCAAGGCGCCAATGTCGTTATGGCCGACCGTGACGAGGCGAAGCTGAAATCCGAAGTTGCCAAGATTTCCAGTTCGGACGAGCAGGCGATTTTCTTCGCGGGTGATTTGCGCGAGCGGCTGACAATTGCCAATTTGCTGTCGGCGACCGTCGACGCGTTCGACCGGGTGGATATTCTGGTCAATGCTACGCGCCAATGCCTGTCCTGCGATCCGCTTGATGACCAAAGCGACACGGTCGAGGAAGCGCTTCAGCAAAACCTGCTGGCAAGCCTGAAGCTAAGCCAGCTTGTCGCCAAGCGCATGATCGCGCAAGCGGACGGGGTTGAGGATAAGACGCGTATGTCCGGGTCTATCGTGAACCTGTCGTCTATCGCGGCGCGGCGCACGCAACCGGAATTGATGGCCTATTCCATTGCTTCGGCCGCGCTGGACCAGATGACACGCTCACTGGCTGTAGCTTTGGCAAGTGCGCGCATTCGGGTAAACGGTGTGGCGCTTGGGTCGGTCATGAGCGCCAATCTGAAAGAGCAGATGCAGGCCAATGACGATTACCGCGAGCGCATATTGCGCCAGACGCCCATGGGGCGTATCGGCGCGGCGTCCGAAGCTGCCGAGGCCGTGCAATTCCTGTCCTCTGACGCGGCGGCTTTCATGACAGGGCAGATCGTGACCATCGATGGCGGGCGCACGCTTCTGGACCCGGTCTCGGTGCCCGCGCATTAGGGGCTATTCCAAGCACGGGTCAAACGCGAAGTGGGCTTTTACCCTCATTCTTCCATGCGAGGGTTTTCGGCCAAGGCTTTGGCCGGGTCCACAGCAATCCGCGCCAGCGGCCATGTCATGTCAACCAGCGCGCCGCGCAGATCGGGCGCACCGGGCAGGGTTTTAATGAGCCCGTCACAATTGAGAAACTCCATCCGCGCTCCGGTGCGTTCCAGAAGCGTTTTTGCGATGAACATGCCAAGGCCCATGCCGGAATAGCCGGGGCGGCGCTTGGGGCGGTTCGGGTCGCGGCCCCGACCGATGAAGGGCTCGCCGATACTGCCCAAAACCTGTGGCGAAAAGCCTTGGCCGTCGTCAATGATTCGAATGCGCAGGGTTTGCTTTGTCCAGCTTGCATCGACCCAAACTTCGGAAGCCGCGAAATCCACCGCGTTCTGTATCAGGTTGCGCAGCCCGTGAATAAGTTCCGGGCGCCGCTGGATCAGCGGTTGCGCCGCCGTGCCGCCTGCGCCAGGCTTGATCAGGAAATGCACGGTTTTGCCACGGTTCAGGTGCGGTTCGGCGGCTTCTGTCAAAAGGGCCTCTAGCGGCGCGCGGCGCAGAAGCGTGTCATCCTTGCCGCTGCGCCCCATGGATTGCAGGATCGTGCGGCAGCGATCAGCCTGTTCAACCAACAAGCGCGCATCTTCGGCAAGGTCGGGGCGGTCCGCCAATTCTTCGGCCAGTTCCGCGCTGACCAGTTTGATCGTGGCCAAGGGTGTGCCAAGTTCATGCGCGGTTGCTGCCACCACGCCGCCAAGATCGGTCAGTTTCTGCTCGCGCGACAGCGCCATTTGCGCGGCCAGCAGTGCGTCGGCCATGGAATTCGCCTCTGCCGCAACGCGCTGGGCGTAGAAGGTCTGAAAGGCAATTCCGATCACAATTGCCGCCCAATGCCCGAAAGTCAGGATGAATGATACGTCCAGCACCGTGCCATCTTCAAAACGCAAAGGCCGATAGCTGACGCTGACCAGCGTGATCAGCGCAATGGCCACAAGCGACAAAAGCAGTGTCGAGCGCAGCCGAAGCGCCATGGCCGCCACCGCCACGGGTGCCATGATAAGCAATGCAAACGGGTTGGTGATGCCGCCGGTCAGATACAGCAGCAGCGAAAGCTGCGTGATGTCGAACAGAAAGGTCAGTGACGCTTCGGTGTCGGACAATCGTTTCGCCGCTGGATACAAGAACAACGACAGCAGAACAGAAATTCCCGCCGCGCCAATGACCAAGGCGACCAATCCGTTGTCAAAGCGCAATCCAAAGGCAAGCTGGCCCACCACCAGCGCCCCGATCTGGCCGCTCAGCGCCAGCAGCCGCACATAGGCCAGAGTGCGCAGCCGCACCCATTCGGTGCGGCTGTCTTGGGTGATCTCTCCGAAAGTGGGGTCCATGGGGGCGTGTTGTCACATTTTGGGGAAAGGGGATTGTTACGCAGGCCGGGCTTTGGCATCAAGCGCAGGTAACACGAACGAGGGCACCATGCTGCAAAGATATTCGCTTATGGCCGCAGGTTTTTTGGCCCTTGTTCTTGGTGGGCTGGGGGCAATGGTGTTTTTCGCGCCCGAAGATAGCCAATTTGCGCAATGCCGTGAAACATCGGTCGCAGGGGGCAGCGGGGCCATTGGTGGGCCGTTCACCCTGACAGACCATACCGGCCAGCAAGTGACAGAGGCCGATTTCGCGGATCGCCCGGTTCTACTTTACTTCGGCTATACTTTCTGCCCCGATGTGTGCCCCTACGACAATGCCCGCAACGCAGAGGCCGTGAACCTGCTGGAAGAGCGCGGCTATGACGTGACACCGGTCTTCATCTCTGTCGACCATGGCCGCGACACGCTGGAAGGGTTGGCAGAATTCGTCAGCTTCATGCACCCCAAAATGATCGGATTAACTGGAACCGAACAGCAATTGCGTGACGCGGCGCGCGCTTATCGCGCCTATTATTCGGTGCAGGACACGGAGGACGAATTCTACCTGATCGACCATTCGACCTTCACCTACCTGAACCTGCCGGGCCATGGGTTTGTCGAATTGTTCCGCCGCGAAGTGACGCCCGACCAGATGGCCGACCGTGTGGCCTGTTTCCTCGACAACGCCTAAATCCGCATATTTCCAGACGATTCTGCTTTGACCGCCCTATGTGCGGTTCAAATTGACCTTTGCCCTTGTGCGGCCTAACTATCTGGAAGCCCAAAGGGGAACCAGATGACCGAAACCGCTGAACTTGACCTTGGCCCTGACCCGTCGCTGTTAATTGTCGATGATGACGATGTCTTTCTGAAGCGCCTTGCCCGCGCCATGGAGAAGCGTGGCTTTTCCGTAGAAATGGCCGATAGCGTGGCGGCTGGGAAAGCAATCGCCACTGCCAGACCCCCGGCCTATGCCGTGATTGACCTTCGGTTGGACGATGGCAACGGGCTGGACGTGGTGGAAGTGCTGCGCGCCAAGCGCGAGGACGCGCGCATCGTGGTTCTGACCGGCTACGGTGCAATCGCAACCGCAGTAGCGGCCGTGAAAATTGGGGCGACCGATTACCTGTCCAAGCCCGCAGACGCGAATGAAGTTGTCCGCGCGCTTCTCTCCTCGGGAGAAGCGCTGCCGGAACCGCCGGAAAACCCTATGTCAGCCGACCGTGTGCGATGGGAGCATATCCAGCGCGTCTATGAGCAGTGTGATCGCAACGTTTCGGAAACTGCGCGCCGGTTGAGCATGCACCGCCGCACATTGCAGCGCATTCTGGCCAAACGCTCGCCGCGCTGACATTGCTCAGGTCTCTCTTCGGGCTATCCTTTGTGACGGACAGGTCGCAGGGATTTCGATGACACTACTGGCGCTCGAAGATATTCGCAAAAGCTTCGCCAGTGCCGAGGGCGCCGTGCCGGTGCTGCAAGGCGTGTCGCTGGGCGTGGCGGGGGGGCAAGTTGTCGCGCTGACCGGCGAAAGCGGCAGCGGCAAATCCACCCTTTTGCACATCGCTGCGGGTCTGGAAGCCCCGGATTCTGGCCGCGTGCTGATTGGTGCGCAGGACATGGTCGCGCTGCCCGATGCGGGGCGGGCGAAGCTGCGGCGCGGCACTGTGGGTCTTGTGTTTCAGCAATTCAACCTTGTGCCATCCTTGACCGTGGGCGCAAACTTGGCCTTTCAGGCGCGGCTTGCGGGTGTGCATGACCCTGAGTTTTGCGCGGATCTGGCTGTCCGTTTGGGCCTGTCGGGTCTGCTGGCGCGCTATCCCGAACAACTCTCGGGCGGGCAACAGCAGCGCGTGGCCATCGGGCGGGCCTTGGCCGCAAAGCCCAAGGTGCTGCTGGCGGATGAACCGACCGGCAATCTGGACGAAGCCACGGGCGATGCGGTCTTTGCGCTGATGCTGGAATTGGCCCGCGCGCAGGGCGCGGCGCTGTTGCTGGTCACGCATTCTGCGCGGTTGGCCGGACAATGCGACCGCAACCTGCACCTGCGCGCGGGGCGGCTGGCATGACGCTCACCGCGCTCTTGTCGCATTGGCTGCGCAACAAGGTGCAATTGGCCATGCTGCTGGCGGGTCTGACACTGGCAACCGCTCTGTGGTCCGGGGTGCAAGCCCTGAACGCGCAGGCGCGCGGCGCTTACGCCACCGCCGCCGCGCTGGTGTCAGAGGATGGCGCGTCGCGGCTTGTCGCGCCAAGCGGGCAGATGGATCAGGCGCGATTTGCCGAATTGCGGGCGCAGGGGGTGCTGGTCTCTCCGGTGGTTGAGGGGCGTTTGGCCGTGGCCGAAACCCGCGTGACGCTTCTGGGCATTGAACCCCTGACGGCTCCACAAGGCACTGCCGCAGCGCTTGCCGATGGCGATTTGCAGGCTTTCTTTGCGGGCGCGGGGTTCGCCCATCCCGAAACACTGGCCGCGTTCAGCGACCCGCCCATGTCGCTCAGCCCGTCGAGTGCAGTGCCAGTCGGCACATTGTTGGTCGATATCGGCACCGCGCAACGCTTTTTGGGCATGGAAGGCCAGATCAGCCACCTGTTGCTGACCGGTCCCGCGCCCGATCCCTTGCCCGAGGGCCTGCAACTTGCGCAGGCCAGTGAAGGGGCAGAGCTTGAAGGCCTGACCGACAGTTTCCACCTGAACCTGACAGCCTTTGGCGCGCTGGCTTTCGCCGTCGGTCTGTTCATCGTGCATTCTGCCGTGGGGCTGGCCTTCGAGCAACGGCGCGGATTGTTTCGCACCTTGCGC
>CAYNWX010000201.1:0-15991 GCA_964401005.1 uncultured Natronohydrobacter sp. | reverse complement strand
GTCGCGATCATGCGCAAGCTCATCGAAACCGCAAACGCCTTGGTCAAAGCAGACCGCGTCTGGGTGCCAAAAACCTCTTGATCAAGACGGATACTCATGGCGATTAACGCCAGACTGGCCACGACCGAACCCAGCGTCATAACCCAGCGTCCACCGAAGCGGTCCACCAGTTTTCCCGCAATCGGGGCGACAAGCCCGCCGAAGAACAGCCCAAGCGACAGGATGCCGAACACTTCCGACAGCGACAGCCCCAGATCCTTGCCCATTTCCGGCAACAGCACGGCATAGGCATACATAAGCGTGCCATAACCCATGATCTGGGTTATCCCCAGACCGATGGCGGGCAGATAATCGCGGTCAAGCTTTGGCACATTCATCCCGCTGGCATACCACGATACGCGCAGCGCCCGGCAACCCATGTGCCGTGGATGGCGGGGGCCGCACCATCGGGCCAATCCACCAATACCAGATCAGCGCGTTTGCCGATTGTAATGTCGCCGCGGTCGGGCAAATTCATGGCCTGTGCCGGACCGCCAGAGATAAGCGCCCAAAGCGCCAGCCGATCCGCGCGGCGCTCTGCATCCAGCTTGGCCATGGCCGCCAGCAGGGCAGGGTAAAAGTAATCTGACGCCAGCGCATCGCATAACCCCGCTTCAACCATGTCCCCCGCACCCAAAGATCCGATATGGCTGCCGCCGCGCACCGCGTTGGGCGCGCCAAAGATGATCCTGTCGCCGCCCGCGCGCGCGGCTCGAGCGGCGTCTAGGACCATCGGGAATTCTGCCACATTGGCCCCAAGCTTGCGGAAATAGCAGCGTGTTTCGGCGCAGGTATCGTCATGGCTGAGCATAGGCGCGCCGACCGCGCGGGCCATTGCTGCGACCTGTGCAATCGCGTTGGGCACGTCGTCACGCCGGTTCCAAACGCTCCCCAAAAGCGCGATATACTCGGTGTTGCCAAGGCCCGCGCGCTGTGCACTCGACGCGGTGCGCTGGATCATCCGGGCATCATCCAATGCCGCGATCGAGAAATCTGGCGATAATTCGAACCCGCGTTCTTGTACGGATACGTCATAGGCCCGCATGGTCATCGACGTGTGGTCGTTAAATGCCACCGACGGCAGCAGCGGCCCCCGAAGCGCCCAGTCGATTACATCCAAAGCTTCGAAGGCGAAGGTTTCCCAGCGAAGTTGCACGCGGTGCTCGACGGTCAATCGTGGGGCCAGATCGCGCAGGGCCTGCATGATCTCGCGCCCGCGTGCCACGTCGCGCAGCCCCGGCTCCCATCCCAGCGTGATGGCGTGATAGGCCGTGGCGATCCCGTTCGCGGCAAGCTGGCGATCCGTGTCGAGCAGCGCCGTTTCGGTCGGGAAGTAGACATTGGGGCGCGGCATCAACTGACGCTCGAACGCATCGCCATGCAGGTCTATCAGCGCAGGCGCAAGGATCAGCCCGCGCGCGTCGATCACCTCGCCCTGCGCGGGGCCGCCGATCTCGACGATCTGGCCATCGCAGATCGTGACGTTGGTATCGGCAATTTCGCCCGGCAGATACACCTGCGCGCCAACAAAGGTCAGCATTTTGCCCCGCTCCATCCTGTTGTACCGTGTGCTAGGCTAGGCCTTTGTGCAGCCTGATCCACGAGCTTTGCCCGGTCCGTGACGTCTTAGCCAACCTTGATACCTTGGCTCCAGACCCCGCGCAGCAAAGGTGTCTGACCAACAGGGCGGACCCGCAGCACATCGCCGCGCAGCCCCGGTTGCAACGCGCCACGGTCCTGCAAGCGCACCGCTTGTGCGGGGTTGCGGGTTACGGTGGCAACGGCGCGGGGCAGGTCTTGCCAGATATCGGCAAGGCGAAACGCCGCCAACAAAAGCGCCGAAGGCACGTAATCGGACGAGACGATGTCCAGAAGATCGGCCTTGGCCAAGTCTTCTGCCGCGACATTTCCGGAATGCGACCCACCCCGGATCAGGTTCGGCGCGCCCATCATCACGGCTATGCCATGGTCGCGGCAGGCGCGTGCGGCTTCCACCGTGGTCGGAAATTCCGCGAAGCCCACCCCGTTGGCGCTGGAGGTGGCGACATGATCCGCTGTCGTGTCGTCATGGCTGGCAAGCACCGCACCAAGGCGAACGGCTTCACTTACAGCGCCGGTTTGATGTTTGGCCCCGAAGCGCACTTGCAGCTCGAGCAGCATTTTCACATGCTCGGCGAATTCGTCTTCCGTCAAACCGCGTTTCTTGGTGACATAGGTTTTCAGCGCCGTCAGATCGCGGAACTGGCGTTGTCCCGGCGTGTGATCCATCAGGCTGACAATGCCAACGCGGTCTTGTGGCCCGAAATCCGCCAGTTCTTCCAGCAAGGTCTCGGAACAGATTTCGGCGCGCAGATGCAGGAAATGGCTTATCTTGAAAAACCCCGCCGCGCGCGCGGAAAGCAATTCATTGGCCAGCTCGCGGGCATAATCGGTATAGCGCGCCTTACCGCTATGGATGGACCCAACGCGCAGCGCATCGAACACGGTCGTAATACCGGTCGAGGCCAATTCGGCGTCATGCGCAAGCAGGGCGGACAGGTGCGGCCAATCCACATCCGGGCGCGGTTCGATATGGCGTTCCAGATTATCGGTATGCAATTCGACTAGACCGGGAAGGACCAGATCGCCGTCACAATCCACGGCACCTTCGGGCACATGATCGCCCTCTGCAATGGCACGAATAACGCCCTGTTCGATGGTCACAGACCCGGTCAGCATCTGATCTGACAAGACAAGTTGCGCATTGGCCAAGCACAATGCGCTTGACACATCGCTGTCACACGCCTTTGTCACAGAGGCTGTGGAGAAAGGGGAATTCATGTCATTCTCTCGATTTGCAATTTACTATCTTCCGCCCGAAGGACCCTTGGCCGATTTCGGCGCATCGTGGCTGGGTTGGGATGTGGTGCGCGGCCAAGAGGTGCGCCAGCTCCTCGTGCCGGGTTTGCATGACATCACCATGACACCCCGCAGGTATGGTTTTCATGGCACTTTGAAGCCACCATTTCGGCTGGTCAACGCGCAGAGCGCTGCCGATTTGGAAAAGGCCACGGCAAAGCTTGCGGCATCGCTGTCGCCTGCTGTCTGTGATGGCTTGGAACTGACCCTTTTGGGCGGCTTTCTGGCCCTGACCCCGCAGGGGGACACGGACGGTGTGCAGCGCATTGCGCAGGCCTGTATTCGTGATCTTGACTCGTTTCGCGCCCCTGCCGACGCGTCCGAATTGGCGCGCCGACGCGCCGCCGGGCTGAGCGCGCGGCAAGACGCGCTGCTGTTGCAATGGGGTTATCCCTACGTGATGGAAGAGTTTCGGTTTCATCTGACCCTGTCGGGGCGTTTGCCAGAAACCGAGATCGCGGCTTGGGCCGAAGAAGTCCGCAGCACTTTGCCCGATCTGCCTGCACCTTTCGTGCTGGACCAGATCGCACTTTGTGGCGAGCGGTCGGATGGTCGGTTCGAGATGCTGCATCGCTACACGCTCGATGGTTGAAGCAGCGCCACAGCTTGCGCCACGGTCCGTGAAAGCGGGCCATCATTTGTAAGCTGGACCACGTTCAGGCCCGGCGGCAACGGCTTTTCAGCTTGGGCCAGACGATGGGCGATTTCTGAACCCGTTTCGCGCCCGCGCGCGGCCAGACGCCGGGCAATCGTGTCGGGTTTGGCGGTAATGTTCAGAACGATCAGCCTTGGAAACATCGCGGCGGCTTGTGGCAGCGCCTTGCGCGAGAAATTGGCAAGACAATCGGTGCCAGCGGCAAGATGGTGCCGCACCGCGATGGGAATGCCATATTGCAAGCCATGCGCGCCCCAATGCACCGCGAAAGCCCCGTCTTCGACCATGGCCTGAAATTGGGCGACGGTGACCGCATCATACGCTTCGCCACCCAGACCGGGCGCACGGGTGATGACCCTGCGCACCAGATGCAGATGGGGCAGGGCGTTCTGAAGTCCGGCCATCACGCTGTCTTTGCCCACACCAGAGGGGCCGACAACGGCGATCAGACGCCCAGCCGTTTGGTGTGCTTGGGTCATGCGGCCAGTCCGGGGCTGAAGCGGCCAACATCAATCTCGCGGTCGCAGAGGCGCGTGCGCGCGGCCTCGTCATGGAAAATGCCGATTATGGCCGCACCGCGCGCCTTGGCCTCTTCGATCAGGGACAGCACAACCTCGCGGTTGGCGGCGTCAAGGCTTGCCGTGGGTTCATCGAGCAACATCGCCGGATAGGCATGGGCAAAGCCACGGGCAATGTTCACGCGCTGCTGTTCGCCGCCCGAAAAGGTGGTCGGCGACAAGGACCATAACCGTTCGGGAATGTTCAACCGGGCCAGAAGTGCCTCGGCGCGGGCCTGCGCATCTGCTGCGGGCACACCCAACGCGCGCAAAGGTTCTGCCACCACGTCCAGCGTCGGCACACGCGGCACCACACGCAGAAACTGGCTGACATAGCCCAGCACGTCGCGGCGCAGGGCAATGATCTCGCGCGGCTGCGCCTGCACGATATCGACCCCGCCAATGCGAATTTCGCCTGCTTGCGTCAGGTAATTGCCATAGATCATCCGCATCAACGTGGATTTCCCGGCACCCGACGCGCCGGTCAGAGCCACGCATTCACCGGGGGCCACCGCGAAGGTCGCGCCATGGATCACCTCTATCACGGCACTGCCCTGATTGTGCAAGGTGAAGGTCTTGGAAACGTTGCGAAGCGCTATCATGGCTCAGACCTGCAAAACGGAACTGACAAGAAGCTGGCTATAGGCGTGTTGCGGATCGTCAAGCACCTGATCGGTCAGGCCCTCTTCGACCACGCGGCCCGATTTCATGACCATTAGCCGATCCGCCAGCAAGCGCACTACGGCCAAATCATGAGTGACGATGATCGCAGACAGCCCCATATCGCGCACCAGCCCGCGCAACAGGTCCAGAAGCCGTGCTTGAACTGATACATCCAGTCCGCCCGTGGGTTCGTCCATGAACACCAAACGTGGCCCGGTCACAAGGTTGCGCGCAATTTGCAAGCGTTGCTGCATCCCGCCCGAAAATGTCGTAGGCCGGTCATCGACGCGCGCGGCGTCAATCTCGACCCGGCCTAGCCAATCTGTGGCCTTGGCGCGGATACAAGCATAATTGCGCGCGCCCACGGCCATCAGTCGCTCGCCCACATTGCCGCCAGCGCTGACGCCCATGCGCAGCCCGTCTCGCGCATGCTGGTGCACAAAGGCCCAATCGGTGCGCGCTAACATCCGGCGTTCGGGTTCGGACATTGTGACAGTGTTGCGGGGGCCATGGCCCCGCGTGTCAAACACCACTTGGCCAGAATCGGGGGCCAAATGACCGGCCATGCAATTCAGTAAGGTCGATTTGCCCGACCCGCTTTCGCCGACGATTCCCATCACCTCGCCGGGGTAAAGGTCGAAGGACACATCGGCGCAGCCGATATGCGCGCCATAGTGCTTGGTTACGCCCTGAACAGACAACAAAGGTGTCATTGTGCGCGCCCCCGAAGTCTTTTGAAGACTTCGGATGAAATTCTTTGCAAGAATTTCGGTCCGGTCATGCTGCGTCCTTTCCTTTGTGGCCAGCGGCCTGCCGTCCTTCGCAATAATCAGTGTCCGAACACACGAACATCCGCCCGCCTGCATCATCCACGATCAGCTCGTCCAGATAGCTGTCGGTTCCGCCGCACATGCCGCAGGCGTGATCGGCCTTGGACGGCTCGAAAGGGTGATCGTCAAAATCAAGGCTGACCACTTGCGTATAGGGCGGCAGCGCGTAAATCCGTTGCTCGCGCCCGGCCCCGAACAACTGGATCGCAGCCATATTGCCCAGCTTGGGGTTGTCGAATTTCGGAATCGGCGACGGGTCCATCACGTAGCGTCCTTCGACCTTGACCGGATAGGCGTAAGAGGTGGCGATATGCCCGTGGCGCGCGATATCCTCGTAGAGCTTGACATGCATCAGCCCGTAGTCTTCCAAGCTGTGCATCTTGCGGGTTTCGCTTTCGCGGGGTTCCAGAAAGCGCAACGGTTCGGGGATAGGCACTTGGTACACCAAGATCTGCCCCGCGCGCAGTGGCTCTTCAGGGATGCGGTGGCGTGTCTGGATTACGGTAGCGTCGCGTGTGGCGGTGGTGGTGGCCACACCTGCCGTGCGCTGAAAGAAGCTGCGGATCGACACCGCATTGGTGGTGTCATCGGCGCCTTGGTCGATCACCTTGAGAGTGTCATCGGGGGTCAAGACCGCCGCCGACACCTGAACGCCGCCAGTTCCCCAGCCATAGGGCATGGGCATTTCGCGGCTGGCAAAGGGCACCTGATAGCCGGGGATTGCCAAGCCTTTCAGGATCGCGCGGCGGATCATGCGCTTGGTTTGCTCGTCCAGATAGGCGAAATTATAAGCGCGGTCGGTCACAACAGCCCCCGTCGTTCCAATTGCGTTTGCAGATCAACCGGGCCTTGGAAATGGATCGCATCCATCCCCGCAGCTTGTGCGCCAAGGCAATTGTGGAACCCGTCATCGATGAACACGCAGCGCGCGGGCTCGACGCCTGCACGCTCGCACAGCAGGCGGTAGATCTGCACGCTGGGTTTAAGCAGCCCGACCTTGCCAGACACAATCGTGGTGCCGAAAACGCTGCCCAATTCGGGATGGGCTTTCAGCCCTTCGGGCCATGTTTCTGCCGACCAGTTGGTGATCGCGTGCAGCGGTGTGCCCCGGCTTTTCAGCGCAGTCAGAATCTCCCATGTCCCGGCAATCTTGTCGGGAACCGTGCGGGTATAGCGCGCAACATAGGTGCCCAGCCGCGCGCCATCCTCCGGGTCTGCCAGACGTGCAGCGGCATCGGCAAAGCGCGCGCCACCATCGCAGGCAAAGTTGATCTTGTCGAAGCCGATCCGCGCTATGAACGCCTTTGCGCCCTCCTCGCCCAGATCATCGGCCCAAGCCAGATGCGGCTGCCAGTCGACCAGCACCCCGCCAATATCGAAGACGACTGTATCGACGCTCATTCTGCGGCCTCCTGAACCCGAGATGCGCTGGCCTCGCGGCGCAGTTTGCGGACCAGTTCCAATTCGGACTGGAAATCGACGTAATGGGGCAGTTTGATATGCTCCAAGAACCCGGTGGCCTGAATGTTGTCGGCATGGGCCAGCACGAATTCGATGTCCTGCGCGGGTGCGCCTTGGTCATCTTCGCCCAATTCCTGCCACCGCATGGCGCGGTCGACCAGCGCCATGGAGATGGCCTTGCGCTCGGTCTGGCCAAAGACCAGCCCATAGCCGCGCGTGAATTGTGGCGGTTCGGACTTGGAGCCTTTGAACTGGTTGACCGTCTCGCATTCTGTCAGGGTGATTTCGCCAATCTCGATTGCGAAGCCCAGTTCGGGAATGTCCATCTCGACCGGGACCGACCCGATCCGCAACTCGCCCACGAAGGCGTGGTTGCGCGCGTAGCCACGCTGGGTGGAATAGGCCAGACCCAGCGTGAACCCTTCATCCGCGCGCGCCAAGGCTTGCAGCCGCAGCGCACGGTTCGCAGGAAATTCCAATGGTTCGCGGGTCAGGTCCGGCGGGTCTCCCGCCGTCTTCCCCGCAGGCTCGATCAGCCCCTCTTGGTTCAGAAAATCGGCGACATGGGGCAAGGGTCCATTGCTAGCTTCGCGCGTTGCGGCTTGCGGCACCGTGCCCTCTGCCGCCAGTTTGAAATCGAGCAACCTGTGCGTGTAGTCGAAGGTTGGCCCCAAGATCTGCCCGCCGGGCAAATCCTTGAACGTGGCCGAGATACGCCGGTCGCAGGCCATCGCGCCCGTATCGACCGGGCGAGAGGCCCCGAAGCGGGGCAGGGTGGTGCGGTAAGCCCGGATCAGAAAAATCGCCTCGATCAGGTCGCCCCGCGCCTGCTTGATCGCCAGCGCTGCAAGGTCCGGGTCATACAAGGACCCTTCGGCCATGACGCGGTTCACGGCAAGGGCAAGTTGTTCGCGGATCTGCGCAATGCTCAGTTCGGCAATGTCGGCATTGCCCCGGCGCTCTTCGGCAAGCCAGGCATGGGCATTCTCGATCGCCCGCTCGCCGCCTTTGACAGCTACATACATGTCACGCCACCTTGATTGAGCGTGGCAGGGCCGCAAGGCGGTCGCCGCAGGTGAAAATGAAATCCAGCCCGAGTGGAAACTGCGCTTGGTTGGCTTGAAACGCTTTCGTTTCGGGCAAGGACAGCAGGGCTTTGTCCTGAATGCCGGGGCCGGTCAGTGTGGCGCCCTTGTGGGCAAGTTCGGGGCAATCCACGATCAACGTGGCCGCGCGGTCCGGGTAATCGGACGTGCCAAAAGAATAGGCCGAAAGCGGCAACAGCGCGTCCCATCTTCCCACCGCGAACATGCACTGCGCGGGGCCAACGAACGGGGTTCCGGTGTGAAACGACAGCCATGCGCGCACCGCGTCACACTCCATATCGCCCGCCAGATAGACCGGGGTTTCCGCGTCGCACAATGTCAGCAGAACCGCCCCCATCGCGGGCGACATGGGGGCAGGGGGGACGGCCCCCGCAATGTCGTGAATGGTGCCCGGACGCGCCATGGCCTCCATCACGCGGCGAAAGGCATGGGCGGAGTCGATAGCTGGATCGGCAAAGCCGCCAGACAGCGCATTGGTTTGCATCAATCTTCTCCGCGGGTCATGGTAAAGAAGTCGACCTTGGTCGCGGCGGCCTTTGCGGCGCGGGTCGCGCGAGCGGCTTCCATCTCTGCTTCCAGCGGGTCCAGAACCGTTTCGCGCAAGCGGTCTGCCAGCGCGGTTTGCATCAACGCATCGACAAGCGCAGCCACTTTAGCATCCGCTTTGTGCCGTCCCTGAATATAGGCATGCCCAACTTCGCCACTGTCCAAGGTCAAGGCGCAGCGGGTGACGGTCATCTCGCCCAGATTGAACGGCGCTCCGGTGGCCCCGGCGCGGGCGCGCACCATGGTGCTGCCTATTTCGGGCGCGCGCAGCCATGTGAAAGCGGGGCGCGCATGATGAGCATCGAACAGCGCTGCGACGCGTCCCTCTGGCGCTTTCGCAAGCACGCTCATCCATGCTTTGCGGGGGGAATCTTCGCTTGACATGTCTTTCATCTCGACAACTTGTCTTTACCCTATACAACTATACATATCTTATCATATTCGTCCCCGCGTGACAGAGGAGATTTGTGAATTTTGCGTGACAGGACCGACAAAACTCCGATCTGGAAGGCCATCGCCACCGCGTTGCGCAACGACTTGGCCGAAGGGCGCTACAGGCCCGGTGACAAGCTGCCGACCGAAGCCGCGCTGGCCGACCGCTTCGGGGTAAACCGCCACACGGTGCGCCACGGCTTGTCGGTCTTGATTGACGAAGGGCTTGTGCGCACCCGGCGCGGGGCCGGGGCCTTTGTAGCGGCCACGCCCACCGATTACCCGATCGGAACGCGTGTGCGTTTTCATGAAAACCTGATTGCCGCAGGGCGCAGGCCGGAAAAGCGGGTGCTGGCGCTGGACAGGCGCGCCGCAACGCCGGGCGAGGCGCAAGCGCTGCAAATTCACGCAGGCGAGCCAGTCTACGCCTATCATGGGCTGTCACTGGCCGATGGTCAGCCGATCGCGGTGTTTGAAAGCGTGTTTCCCTTGGGGCGTCTTCACGGCATTGCTGCGGCTCTGAACCAGACAAGCAGCGTCACGCAGGCGTTGCAAGCCGTCGGGATCGACGACTTTACCCGAGCTTCGACCCGCCTGACAGCGGTGCTGGCGGACGCGACCCAAGCGCTGCACCTGAACGTGACAGAAGGCGACCCGCTTTTGCGCACCACAAGCGTGAACGTGGATGCCGAAGGCCGGCCCGTTGAATACGGACGCACTTGGTTCGCGGGCGACCGGGTTACTTTGACGCTGGACCCGTAAGATCAGACGGATCAAAGCGCCATTTGCGCGCGATGGCCGAGGTCAGATCAAGATCGTGTTGATGCGCGAAGATCAACAACATCCCCAAAGCATCGGCCACTTCGTCGCTGAGGGCATGGTGCAGATCGGCTTCGCCCATGCCCTTGTCGCGGCCACGACCTGTCTTGGTGTTCCAGACTTGCGTCAATTCGCCGATTTCTTCGTGCAGCTTTAGCATGACCCAATCCGCGTCACGCTCTAGCCCATAGATATCGCAATAGCTCAGCGACGCGGCGTTGAACCGCGCTTGCAGGTCTTTGAGCACCTTTAACCCTCGTATTTGTCCAAGAACGCCTCTGCGTGAAGCGTGCGGAAATCGTCCAGTGTTGCGCGCAGCCTGTCATGCGGCCAATCCCACCATGCCAACGCTATCAACCGCTCGGCAATCTTGGGCGGTTGGCGCAGGCGCAGCACTTTGGCCGGGGTGCCTGCAACAATCGTGTAAGGTGCGACATCCTTCGTCACCACCGCGCCCGCCGCCACCACCGCGCCATGGCCCAATGTGACCTCTGGCTTGATCATGGCGCCCGCGCCAATCCATGTGTCGTGACCGATCTGGGCAATCCGCGCGTGGCGCTGCGCGAAAAACGCTTCGTCGCGCGTGGTGTCATCCCAATAATCGGCGGACCGATACAGGAAATGGTGACAGGCGGCAGTCTGCAACGGATGATCCGTCGCCCCGATGCGGCTGAACGCGGCGATATTGGCAAATTTCCCGATCTGCGCATTGGCAATATCGGCATAGCGGTCACAATAGCTGTAATCGCCGAAATACGAATGCGCGACACGGCTGCCTTTGCCGATTTCAACGAATGCCCCAAAGCTGCTTTCGGTGATCTCGCATTCGGGGTGGATGAACGGGGTCGTGGTGGATAGGCGCGGCATACTCAGAACGCCCGTTCTTCGCCGGTAAAGCGAAAGAATTTTCCCGTATCTTTCAGGGTCAGGCGCTCTGCGATGGCCAAAATGCCGTTGGCGACCTCTGCCGGGTCTTCCTCTGCCTCTGGCCCGCCCATATCGGTGCGCACCCAGCCGGGGTCGATCAGGGCAACGGGAATGCCCTCTGGCTCCAGCGCTGTGGCCAAACCTTGCATGACCTTGTTCACCGCTGCCTTGGACGCGCGATAGGCGATGCGGTCTGCCTTGCGGTAGCCCATCCACGCCATTTGCGACGATATGGTCAGGATCTTGGGGGCGGCGCTGTCCCGAAGCTGTGGTAAAACTGCTTGGGCAACGGCCAAAGGCGCGATGGTGTTGATGGTCAGCGCATACGAAAACCCGGCGAAATCCATGTCCAAGGGCGATTGGCGCGTGGGCGTGATAACCCCTGCATTGTTGATCAGTATGTCCACCGGGCCAATATCAGCCAGTTGCACGGCAATGGTGGCAGGATCATCCAGAATCAGGGCAATCGTGCCGCCGCGCCCATCGCGGGTCGTGCCCATCGCGGTATGCCCAGCCGCTTGAGCGGCAGCCACAAGCGCGGCCCCGATGCCGCGGTTGCTGCCTGTAATCAGAATGCGAGCCACTAGTCTTTGCGCCCGATCAGCTTTCCGCGCAGCCAGCCAGAGAACCAGTCCATCAACATCACCATCGTGATAATCAGGACGATGTAATAAGCGACTTCTTCCCAATCCTTCTGTGTCTGGATCGCTTGGGTCAACATAAGTCCGATGCCACCGCCAGTGATCGCACCGATAATTGTGGCCGAGCGGGTGTTAGATTCAAGGAAATACAGGATTTGGCTCAACAAGATCGGCACGATCTGCGGGATCACGCCAAACCTGTAGCGCTGCAATGGTTTGGCGCCGGTAGACGCGACGCCCTCGATCTGCTTCTCGTCGACGTTTTCCAGAGCCTCGGAGAAGATCTTGCCGAAGGTGCCGCTATCGGTGATCAGGATCGCCAATGCACCGGTCAAGGGGCCGGGGCCGAAGGCGCGGGCCAGCACGACCGTCCAGATAAGCGCATCCACACCGCGGACAAAGTCAAAGATGCGCCGCATACCGAAGCGGAGCGCGCCCACAGGGGAAAAGCGTTTCGCAGCGAGAAAGGCCAGCGGTAGTGCCAGCATGGCGGCCCCGAACGTGCCCAGAAAAGCCATCAGGATTGTCTCACCGATCGCCCATGCCACATCCTTGTGGCGCCACATGCCGTTGTTCCAGAAATCCGAAACCGCGCCGGACAGATTGGCGCGCTCCGGATCAATGCGCTCTCCGAACGCGATCTCGGTGAAGCTGCGGTCATGATACGGGCTGTCGAGGGTGAACCAGAACAGCTCCCAGCCGGGGAAATAGCGGAAGACCTCGGTGCGGCTGCGGGTCATCGTCAGGCGGCCCGCGTCGGTGGTCACTGTCATGCGCTGGTCAGACAGGTTGATCCAGTCAGGGACCGGTTCGGTCAGGTTTGTAATCAGGGACCCGTCGACAAGCTGTGCTTCGATAACCCCGAAGTCGGGCACGTCGAAGGTGACCGCGTTGTCTGGAAGGAAGCGCACGGTGTGGCCGTCTTCAAGGTCAATGACAAGTTCGACTTCCTCATCGCCCGTAACCCAAGCGGGGCGGGTGCCATCGGGATAGGCCCCTTTGCGTTCACCTTCGATGGCATAGCTCGTGCCACCACGGCGGTTGTCACGGGTAATGTGGGTTTTGTAGGACCAACTGTCCGAGGCGAGGATCGCCGCATTTTCCATACTGGCGCGCTGCGTGAGGCCAACCACATCGAAGGCAATGGCGATATAGGCGAGGTAGGCGATGATGATCGCCGGAACCGCGTATGCCGTAAGACGCTTGCGCCGGAAAATCGCGTCAGCCGACGCCTTGACAGGTTCAAGGGATAGGGTTGCATCGGTCATGGTCACTGCCCCTCGGTCAATTTGTTGCGGTAGCGGCTGGATATCTGGTCAAAGAACACGATGGTCCCGAACAACAAGACAAAGATGGCCGCTGCCTCGTCAAAACGACCCGTGCCCCAGGCCATGGCATTGCGCAATTCGAACCCGATACCACCCGCCCCCACGAAGCCCAGAATGGCGGAGGCGCGGATGTTGATCTCGAACCGCAAAAGAGAATAGCTGAGGAAGTTGGGCGCGACCTGCGGCAAGACGCCAAGCCACATGCGTTGGGTCCAGTTTGCGCCCGCCGAGGCCAGACCCTCGACCGGTTTCAGGTCAGCGTTTTCCGCAACCTCGGAATAGAGTTTGCCCAAAGCGCCCGCCGTGTGCAGCGCGATGGCGATCATTGCGGGCACGGGGCCCCCGCCCATGATAAAGATCAGCACCAACGCGATCACGATTTCCGGCACAGCGCGCAAGATATCCATGAAACGGCGAAAGACGGGGATCATACGCGGCCAACGCGCCAGCCCACGCGTAGACAGCAGGGCTAGGATCAGGCCGATCATCGCGCCGATCAGAGTGGACGCCGCCGCAATATTGACCGTCTCCAAAAGTGCTGGAAAGTATTTGACAAGAAGACCCGGCAGGTTGGCGCGTTTTTCCCATGCCTCTGACAGAACATCGGCCGGAAAATCCAGCATCTGCCGCCAGCCGTCCCAGAATCCTCCAGCATTGCGGCCATCGGCTACCACAAATCCGGACACCATAAGCAAAACAAAAATTGCCAGTGTCAGCCCGCCATACATCCGGCGGCGGCGCACCTGCGCCATATAGCTGTCCTGAATGCGGTCGACCTCGCGGCTGGTCGGTCCTGAAAGCGCGGCATCGGTCATGGGTCACTCCAAAAAAAGACGGGGCAGCGGTGTGAGCTGCCCCGGTCCGTGTTCGTGTCGATCAGTTGCCCTGAACGGCCTGACGCACGGCGATGATGCCTTCGTAGGCCTCGTGGGTGATCGGCATGAAACCGGAGGTTTCGCCAGCTGCCATGTTGTAGGCGCACTGCTCGTCCTTGCCGTGCAGTTCGTTGAGGAACTGGGTCACATCTGCCTTTACCTGCTCGGGCAGGGCGCGGCGCAGAACGATCGGGCCTTCGGGGATCACAGCGGATTTCCAGATTTCGACCAGGTCGTTCATGTCAACGAGGCCGGAGTCGGAGGCCTTGCGCAGCGCGCCGGAATTGTAGCCGTCCAGCCAGTCGCCCTGACCGTCGGCCCAGGTCACGCCTGCGTCCACGTCACCGTTGTTGACCGCGACGATGGTTTGTTCGTGGCCACCGACAAAGCGAACTTCACCGAAGTAGTCACCGGATTCCATCGTGGCACCAATAGCTGTCGGGATTTCGACGGAGGGGATCAGGTAACCGGAAGTGGAGTTCGGGTCACCGAAGGCAAAGACCTTGCCCTTCATGTCTTCCAGCGAGGTGATGCCGCTGTCGGCGCGGGCAAAACCGATGGAGTGATAGCCGTAGGAGCCGTCAAGGTTGGTCTTGACCAGCACCACGTCAACCGCTTCGGGATCGGTCATGTAGGTTTTGGCATAGGACGATGCACCCAGCCATGCCATGTCGATGGTCCCGCCCAGCAGGCCCTGGATCACGCCGTCATAATCGGCCGGGGTGAAGATCTTGGTTTCGACGCCGAGCAGGTCTTCGACATAGGCGCGCACGCATTCGTTGCTGTTCAAACGGTCTTGGGCGTTTTCGCCGCCCAGAACGCCGATGCGGAATTCGGTGATGGCGTCTTGGGCCAGCGCAGCCGAGGTCAGGGCTGTCGAGGCGACAAGCGCCAGAGCGAGGGTCTTTTTCATCGGTATCTCCGTGGTTTGGTGCCCAACCGCGACGCGGCAAATTATGGGCGGGTGGATGAAGGCAGCCCGCAGCACGCGCGGGTGAAAACTGGCTCAGACGTAGACTTCCGCGGCGCGGACCTGTGATCTGTCCAGTGTCTCTATTTCGGTCGATGTGGCGGCTTCGGAAAAATCCGCGCCAGCGCCGTAAATGTCGCGGGCAACCCCGGTGGTCAGCTGCCCCGGCGTGCCATCGAACACGATCCGTCCGTCACGCATGCCGATCACGCGGTCGCAATAGCGGCGCGCGGTGTCCAGCGTGTGCAGGTTGGCGATGACCATACGCCCGTCTTCCTCGTGGATGGTGCGCAGGGCCTGCATGACAACCTGCGCATTCATCGGGTCGAGCGAGGCAATCGGCTCATCCGCCAGAATAATCTTGGGGTCCTGCATCAGCGCGCGGGCAATCGCCACGCGCTGCTGCTGCCCGCCCGATAGCGCCTCGGCGCGCTTGGGGGCTTGTTCGGCAATGCCCAAGCGGTCCAAAATCTCGATGGCTTTGTGAATGTCCGACTTCGGATACAGGTTGAACATGGTCGCAAGGGTGGACCGCTTGTTCAACGTGCCGTGCAACACGTTCGAGACGACATCCATGCGGGGGACAAGGTTGAATTGCTGGAAGATCATGGCACATCGGGATTGCCAGTCACGCCGCGCCGCGCCGCGTAGGCCAGTAATTTCCTCGCCCTCGAACGTGATCGTGCCTTCTGAAGCCGTCGTCAGGCAGTTCAGCATACGCAACAGCGTCGATTTCCCGGCCCCAGAGCGGCCAATGATGCCGATCATCGCCGGCTTCTCAACCCAGATATTCGCAGCGTCCACTGCGGTTCTATCGCCGAACCGCTTGGTCAGTTTCTCGATATTCAGCATGTGGCCCCCATGGTTGACACGGGGTTTAGTCGGGAAATGCTACGGTTTGGTGATGGTTTTGAATCAGTTCAATTACACTAACGTAAATCAAAAATGACACTGCCCGAGGCGCGCGGCTCACCGGTAATCTCCCCGATTTTAACGGGGTGCATCCGTAGAGTTCACGTGGCCATTTTCAGTTTCATAGCGGGTGTGATGCCGCCGATACCCATGTTGGGTCGGTCGTTGTTGTAAGTACAGAGCCATTGCGTGGCCTGATCCTGAGCCTCCTCGATGCTTTCAATGATGTATTGGTGTTGATTGCCACTGAGATTTGACCCGGCATTGTCACCGAGAACTGACCCACCCAGTGGTTATGTTCTGCGTATCATGATGGCGTCAATGCTGGTGTT
>CAYNWX010000200.1:0-2445 GCA_964401005.1 uncultured Natronohydrobacter sp. | reverse complement strand
GTTGCGATGAACAAGATCGACGCGCTTGATGATGAGGAACGCGCCGAGAAAAAAGCTGCTCTGGAAGCGATCAGCCATCGCAAGGTGATGATGTTGTCAGCCGTGTCGGGCGAGGGTGTGCAAGAGGTGCTGCGCGCGCTTCTGGCGCGGATTGACAATGGCCGCGAGGTGCCCGAGGAAGAGGGCGCATGGGAACCCTGACCCCCGCCTCCGCCTTGCAAGCCGCGCGCCGCGTGGTGGTCAAGATCGGCTCTGCGCTGTTGGTCGAACAGGGCCGCTTGCGCGAGGATTGGCTGCATGCTTTGGCCGCTGATGTTGCCGCCCTACGCGCCAAGGGTGCAGAGGTTGTGATTGTTTCGTCCGGCTCTATCGCGCTGGGGCGCGCGGTGCTGGGCCTGCCGCAAGGGGCGCTGGCTCTGGAGCAAAGCCAAGCCGCCGCCGCCGTGGGCCAGATACAACTGGCACGGGCCTATGAAGAAGTGCTTGCCCCCCATGGTATCAGCGCGGGGCAGGTGCTGCTGACGCTGGACGACACCCATGACCGCCGCCGCTACCTGAACAGCCGCGCCACCTTGGGCACGCTCTTGTCCTTGGGCGTGGTCCCTATCGTGAACGAAAACGACACCATCGCCACCGACGAAATCCGCTATGGCGACAACGACCGCTTGGCCGCGCAAGTGGCCGTAACCATCGGCGCTGACCTGTTGGTGCTGCTGTCGGATGTGGACGGTCTTTATACCGGTAACCCGCAATCCGACCCCGACGCGCGCCACTTGCCCGTGATCGACGCGATCACGCCGGAGGTTGAGGGCATGGCGGGCGATCCCTTGTCGCCCTTTTCCAAGGGCGGCATGAAGACCAAGATCATGGCCGCGCGCACCGCCACTTCGGGCGGTTGCGCCATGCTGATCGCGGCGGGGCAGGCGGCCAATCCGCTTGCGACCCTGACTAAAGGTGCGCGTGCCACGCTTTTCATGGCGCAGGGCGACCCGCGCTCGGCCCGCAAAGGCTGGATTGCCGCGATGAAGCCCAAGGGCGCCGTGCATGTCGATGCAGGTGCCGCGCGCGCGCTGGCCTCGGGCAAATCGCTTTTGCCTGCGGGCGTGGTGCGTGTTGAAGGGCAGTTCCACCGCGGCGACCCGGTCAGCATTGTCGGGCCAGAGGGGCCGCTGGGCCTCGGGCTGGCGGGCTATGACGCGGCAGAGGCGCGCGCCATTGCGGGCCATCACTCGACCGAGATAGAGACAATCCTGAACCATCCGGGCCGTGTGGCCCTGATTCACAGAGACGAGATGGCCTTATGACCGAGATCAGCCAAGAGATGCAGGATATGGGCGCGCGCGCCCGCGCTGCTGCAAGCATTCTGGCCAGCGTCCCGTCGCAGTCCAAGACTCAGGCGCTGATGGCGGCAGCCGACGCGCTCGATGCTACCCGCGCCGATGTGCTGGCCGCCAATGCGCTGGACATGGAAGCGGGCCGCGAAAAGGGCCTATCGGCGGCCATGTTGGACCGTCTGTTGTTGGATAATGCCCGCATTGACGGCATTTGCGGCGCCCTGCGCGCGATTGCTGCGCAGGATGACCCGGTTGGGGCTATCATGGCCGAATGGGACCGCCCCACGGGCCTGCATATCCAGCGCGTGCGTACGCCTTTGGGCGTGATCGGCGTGATCTATGAATCGCGCCCCAACGTGACCGCCGATGCAGGGGCTTTGTGCCTGAAGGCGGGCAATGCCGTTATCCTGCGCGGCGGGTCGGAAAGCGCGAACTCCTCCCGCGCTATTCACGCCGCTTTGCTTGCGGGCTTGCGCGCGGCAGACCTGCCCGAGGATGCGATCCAGCTTGTCCAGACCACCGACCGCGCCGCCGTGTCCGCCATGCTGCGCATGGTCGAACATATCGACGTGATCGTACCGCGTGGGGGCAAGGGGCTTGTGGGGCTGGTCCAGCGCGAGGCCCGCGTGCCGGTTTTCGCGCATCTGGAAGGTATCTGCCATGTCTATGTCGATGTAGCCGCCGACCCCGCCAAGGCCCGCGCCGTTGTGCTGAACGCGAAGACGCGGCGAACCGGGATTTGTGGCTCGGCGGAATGCCTGCTGCTGCACCGCGATATTGTCGATGGGCTGGGCGCCGATATCCTGGCCGATCTGGCCGCTGCGGGCGTAGAATTGCGCGTGGGCGAGGGTTTGCAGCATTTGCCCGGCACTATCCCCGCGCGGCCTGATGATTTTGGGCGTGAATTCCTCGACATGATCTTGGCGGTTGCCCTGGTCGATGACGTGGCGGGCGCGATTGCGCATATCCGGCGCTATGGCTCGCAGCACACAGAGGCGATTATCACCGAGGATGACAGCGCCGCCGCCGAATTCTTCGCCCGGCTGGACAGCGCGATCCTGATGCGCAACGCCTCGACCCAATTCGCCGATGGGGGCGAGTTTGGCTTGGG
>CAYNWX010000199.1:0-15124 GCA_964401005.1 uncultured Natronohydrobacter sp. | reverse complement strand
GGCTGGTGCCATTCGCCGACCTCTGCCTCCGGGTCGGCACCGGCCACGTTGAAATACCTGAAAATGACCGAGTTTAGCCCATGGCTGACCCCGAAATCCCGCAAGATGCCTTCGACCGCCAGCTTCGACGCCCCATAGGCATTCAGCGGGCGTTGGGCACTGTCCTCGTCCAGAACGACGCCATCTTGGTCGCCATATGTTGCGCAGGTTGATGAAAACACGATGTTTGTGCAGCCAGCATCAACCATGGCCTCTACCAAGTTCAGCGAACCGCTGACGTTGTTGCGCCAATACAGGCCCGGATCGCGCGTGGCTTCGCCAACTTGGCTAAGGGCTGCGAAGTGCATCACTGCGCAGGGCTTATGTTCGGCAAAGGCTGCGTCCAGCGCCGCGCGATCCAACAGATCGGCCTGAACCAAGGGCCCGAACTTTACAGCCTGCGCCCATCCTGTTGTCAGGCTATCATAGACAACGGGCTTAAACCCGCCACGCGCAAGCAGCTTGCATGCATGCGACCCGATATAGCCAGCGCCCCCGGTTACAAGAACGACCTTGTTTTCGGGACTCTCCGTCATCCTGCCCATCCCAGACCGCCTGTCTAATCAGCGGCAGAGGAGATGCGATCCCGGATCAGCGCCAGAAACGGATCGCGATACTCCGGGTTGGCCAAAGCGAAATCGACGATTGCGGTCAGGTAGCCGAATTTGTCGCCGCAATCATAACGCCGCGAGGGGTTCTTGATTGCCGAGACCTTGCCGGCCTGCGCCAGTTGGTCGATTGCATCGGCAAGCTGGATCTCGCCTCCAGCTCCCGGCTTCAGACCGCGAAGGACGTCGAAAACTTCGGGCGAAAAGACGTAGCGCCCAAAAGATGCAAGATTCGATGGTGCATCTGCGCGCGTTGGCTTTTCGACAATTCTGTCCACGTGCATGAGCCCGTCAGCATCCATCTCGCCAGTTTGCAAAATGCCGTATTTCGACACTTCCGAATAATCAACCTCAGAGACCGACAGAACCGAATGCTGCTTTTTCTGATAAGCCGCGACCAGAGCTTGGGTTGGCAACAGGTCACCCTGCATCAGATCGTCTGCCAGCAGAACCACAAACGGGTTTTCCCCAACAGCAGGGGCGGCACACAAGACGGCATGACCCAAGCCAAGCGGTTCTGGCTGGCGCACGAAGATACACGCAACACCTTCAGGCACTATGTTGCGCACCATGTCACGAATTTCGGTTTTACCTTTGGCGACAAGCTGGGCTTCAAGTTCAAGATTCGCATCAAAGTGATCGCCAACCGCCCGTTTGTTGCGGCCTGTCACGAAAATCAGTTCGGTGATCCCGGCTGCCACAGCCTCTTCGACCGCATATTGCACGATCGGTTTATCGATGATTGGCAGGAGTTCTTTTGGCATTGCTTTCGTCGCGGGAAGGAAGCGCGTCCCAAGCCCGGCAACCGGAAACACTGCTTTTGTAATCTTGGGCATATTCCGACCTTAGAAGAATTTCTGGGTGATGTTCTGGGGTTCTACCTACACGGTTGCAAGCCCAGCCCGCAAGGCCAATACCCGCTTTCTATTGCGGGTGCCTTTGACGATTTTTCAGGCAACGAATCCGTCACTCCGAAAGAATCGGCGGATTCTCGCCTTGATCTGCAAGAAATTTGTGCGAAAGGCTCAAGACAGTGGCACATGGTCTGGATGAGATTGTTGAACCCAGTGGCGTCACCGGGTTACAACACCGGGGCTTGGGTCCCAATTGTCTAAGCAAGCCTTGTGGCGGCTATCACGCCGTGCCCTTGTATCCCGGTAGGTCCTCTCGGATGAAGAAATACACCGCTTTTCTCGAAAGACTTTTTGTGTCAAGCGGTCTCATCGCGGTGCGCGATATGCGCAGAGAATACAAGCAGGTGCTGCTGCTTTTCATCGACTTGGTTGTTGTCCTTATCGCGTTCGGCATCGCCCTGTTGCTTGATCCGCCACGGCTGGAGGCGCAACTCCAGACGAATGAATATGCCGCCGTGATTGGTTTGTTTCTGGCCTCTACAGCGCTGGGCTCGCAATTGCTAGGGTTGCCGAAGGTGCAATTAAAGTCTTACGAGGCGCGCGGCATGGGCTTGAGCGCAGTTCTGGGCGGCATCGTCGGAGCCGTAGCCTTCGCAGTTAACCTATTGTTCGGATCTGTATTTTCAGGATCAGGGCTGGTGTTGTTCGCGAGTTTGTTCGTGATCGGATCCGTCCTTGCAAGGTATTTGATGTTGCAAGTCGTTCGCATGCTTTACAGCGCGAAAGCTCAGGTCAAGAAAGTACTGATCTACGGGGCGGGGACGACCGGGATGCAGCTAGCCTTGGCGTTGCGGGCCTCAGAAAATATGCGCGTTGTCGGGTTTCTCGATGACAACAAGGTGCTGCATGGCCTTTCAGTTGCGGGCCTGCCAGTTCATCCGTCCAGTCAGGTCGGGCCGGTTGCTGCGCAGCATGGGGTGTCGCGTATATTATTGGCCATGCCATCAATTTCGCAGCCAAAGGTTGCGCGGATCGCGCGCAGACTGACCGATATGGGCTTTGATGTTCAAAACCTACCGTCTTTTGCACAATTGGTTGGCGAAGAGCGCTTGGTCGATGCCCTGAAGCAAACGCTTCCGGATGCGTTTCTAAGCCGCAAGGCGTTGGATGAAACCATGGGCGGCGCCTGCGCCGTGTACGCTGGTAAATCCGTCATGATCTCTGGTGCCGGTGGGTCGATCGGGTCCGAACTTTGCCGACAGCTATTGCTGTGTAAACCACATCGTCTTGTGCTGCTCGAATCCAGCGAACATGCTCTCTATCAGATCAATGACGAGCTTACAGAACTGAGCCGCAAGTCAGATTGCGAAATCGTGCCCATCCTTGGGACGATTACCGAGCGCAGAATGGTGCAAGCTGCTTTGTCTGCCCATGAGGTGCAGGTTGTTTTGCACGCGGCCGCCTACAAGCATGTTCCCATGGTAGAAGCCAATGCTTTGTCCGGTATTGCAAACAACGTGCTGGGCACTGCAACTCTTGCTCGCGAAGCTGCAGAGGCGGGCGTGGAACGCTTCGTCCTTGTTTCGACTGATAAAGCGGTTCGGCCCAAGGGTGTTATGGGGGCCACAAAACGTATGGCCGAACTTATCGTGGCAGATTTCGCACGAAAGCAGACGGCAAGTGGAAAAAACAACCCCACCGTGTTTTGTATGGTTCGCTTTGGCAATGTCCTTGGATCATCCGGTTCGGTCATTCCTCGCTTCCAAGAGCAAATTGCCAGCGGTGGCCCAATTACACTGACCCACCCGGATATAGAGCGCTATTTCATGACAATACAGGAGGCGACGCAGCTCGTCCTCCGAGCTGGTGCCATGGCCACCGGAGGCGACGCTTTTGTGTTAGACATGGGCAAGCCAGTTCGGATTGCCGATTTGGCGCGAAAGATGGTCGAAGCATCTGGATTAAGCGTCCGGGATGAAAGCAATCCTGATGGCGATATAGAAATTGCGATCACCAAACTGCGGCCGGGCGAAAAATTATTCGAAGAACTGTCGATAACCGACGGGCAAAACCCAACAGAGCACCCTAAAATATTCGCTGCAAAAGAGGCTGGTCTGTCCGAATTCCAGATCAATCGTGCGTTGTCCGGATTGCGGCGAGCGGTTGCAGGCGGTGATGCTGTCGAAGCACGCAGAGAGTTGATGCACTGGGTTCGTCAGGATCTTGATGCTCTGGGTGCGCCCCGTGGTCCACGCTCATCGCTTGCCGGGCTGTCAGGCAGCCAGATCGGCCCAGACCTAAGCTGAAACTCGTCGGGACGGTTTAAGCGCTTCTTCATAACTCGGCTTAATAGTGTGAGTGCACTTACGCTCTTCACCTATTGGCATGACAGTCCCTGTTCGGTTTACAGATTTGCTCAACAGCGAACGGCGTGCCAGGTTGCGCGCGGAGCGCCTGCTTGAGCAAGCGCGCGATGAACTGAAAGCTGCGAATACAAAACTTATGGGGCACGCTTTTTTGCTGTCCGAACAGATCATGGTTCAGCGGCAAGAATTGCAGTTGGTGCGCGAGCAAGCTGTCGCCCTACGCGACGTGAATTCGCAAGTCTCGCAAGATTTGCAAGTCGCCCATTCCGAAGTCGACCTTGCAAACCTTCGCCTGCGCGAGGCGATTGAAACCATGCCTGATGGTTTCGCCGTATTCGATCCGTCACAATCGCTTGTCATGGCAAACCAAGCGTTCCTTCAGGTCTTCAGCGCTTTTCCAGAGGTGGCGCAAGGTATCCGCTATACGCGCATTTTGGAAATCTGTGTCTATGAGGGCTTGGTGCGCTTGCAAGGCGAAAACCCTGCCATTTGGGTCGACACCATGCTGCGCCGTTGGGCGCAGGAACATATCAAACCTGTGGAGTTGCATTTCGCCAGTGGGATGAGCGTTCGCCTGATGGACCGCCGCGCTCCGAATGGCGATTATGTGTCCTTGGTGCGCAACATCACAGAAACCCTGCGCTACCAAGCGGAATTGATAGAAGCGCAGGAACGCGCCGAAGCCGCGGCGCAGGCCAAATCCGCTTTCCTTGCCAATATGAGCCATGAGATTCGCACACCCATGAACGGCGTTGTCGGCATGGCGGATCTGCTGTCCGAAACCGATCTGGACAGCGAACAGCGCATGTTTACCGATACGATCCGCTCTAGCGGGCAGGCATTGGTTACGATCATCAATGACATTCTAGATTTCTCGAAAATGGATGCGGGTCGGATGGAACTGCATCCCGAACCGTTTGATCTTGAAAAAACCATCCACGAGGTCCTGACCCTTCTGGCCCCGTCGGCCCGCGCGAAAGGCATTGAACTGATCTTGGATTATGACATGTTCCTGACCCGCAACCTTGTGGCCGATCCGGGGCGGTTGCGTCAGGTCCTCACCAACCTTGTGGGCAACGCGGTCAAATTTACCGACCAAGGGTATGTGCTGGTGCGCGCCGTGGGGGTCGGCATATGCGACGGTGGCCATCTGGTGCACCTGACGGTCGAGGATACGGGTATTGGCATCGCGCCCGAGAACCAAGAGCATGTTTTTGGAGAGTTCCAGCAGGTTGAGGAGACCGCCAATCGCCGCTTTGAAGGCACCGGGCTTGGCTTGGCCATCACCCGTCGCATCTTGGATCTGATGGGCGGCAAAATGTGGCTGGAATCGGAGCTCGGGGTTGGGTCCTGCTTTGGCATGTCTCTGGCCTTCCCAGAAGCGAAAACGCCAGACCCGGCACCGGCACATGATCTGCCAGCGGCCATTGGCAAAGTGCTTCTGGTCAGTGATCACCTGATCAGCCGTGGGATAGTCGAGCGGCAGTTGCAATTGGCACATGTCAAGATCACGACGGCAACACAGGCGGATGCCGCGGCGAAACTGGCGCGGCAGGCCGCCCCCGACCTCATATTGCTGGACAATGACTTGTCAGAGGCGGACCCTGTTGCCGTGCTTGAGAAGCTGCGCGCGGTTCTGCCCGCCTGCCCAGTGATTGTGTTGAGCGCGGCAGCGCAAGATGCAGCGCAACTGTTGGAGCGGGACTGCTGCCTGACGGTGCTGTGCAAGCCGCTTTTATGGCGCGATCTGTGTGCGGCAGCGTGGCGGATCACGGGGGAATGCGCGGCAAAACCCAGCACTCCAATCCAAGCCGCAACTTCGCCGCCAGCCGCCCCCGCAGGCCCGCTGCGGGTTCTCTATGCAGAAGATAATGCCACCAACCGCCTTGTGTTTAGCAAGATGGTCAAGGATCTGCCGCTAGAGCTGACCTTGGCCGAAAACGGGCGCGAAGCGGTAGATGCTTTTCAGGCAGCGCCCTTTGACCTGATTTTTATGGATATTTCTATGCCGGAGATGGACGGCCGCGAAGCTGCGCGGCGCATCCGCGCGCTGCCCAAAGGTGACAGCGTTCCGATACTGGCCTTGACTGCTCATGCGCTTCAGGAAGAAATCGACAAGATCATGGCTTCCGGTATGAACACCACTTTGACCAAGCCCCTACGAAAGGCCATTTTGCTGGAGGCGATACAGACTTACGCGCCCGCACCAAAAGCGGGCGCGGGCGTGCCAAGCCGGACCTAGGCCTAAACAGCAGAGCTGTGACCGGCCTTTTCCATTGAATAGGCGTCGAAGGCGGTTGCAATCATCCGCGTCAGCGGGCGGCCCGCTTGCGGGATAACCAAAGCGTCACCCTCGCGCGCGACGAATTCGCCAAACTTGGCGCAAATCGCGTCGAACAGCGCGCTGACAGTGGCCTGTGGAGCGCCATAACCATCGATCAATTCGCGTGCCGATACCCGGAAGTCACACATCAGCGCCTCGATCGCACGACCGCGCCAAAGGTCTTCGGACGTGAAGGCGTGACCGCGCACAGTCGCAAATTCGCCGGCCTGCACCGCCTTTTTCCAGTTGGCGGTCGCAGGGGCGTTCTGCGCGTAGCCCTGCGGGAAGCGCGAGATGGATGACGCCCCCAGCCCGATCAAGACGGACGATTGGTCGTCCGTATAGCCTTGAAAATTGCGGCGCAACGTGCCTGCCTTCGCGGCTTTTGCCATGCCGTCATGCGGACGCGCGAAATGGTCGATGCCGATTTCATCATAGCCATCCCACATGAACAGGCGGCGCGCGGTATCGAACAGGTCCAGCCGCTCTTCCGGGCGGGGCAGGGTGTCTGACGGGATCATTTGCTGGCGCCGTGCCATCCACGGCACATGCGCATAGCCATAGAGCGCCACGCGGTCTGGGTTGAGGGTCAGCAGCTTCTGCACCGAATCGGCAATACGCTTCGGGGTCTGATTGGGTAGCCCATACAGAATATCAGCGTTCAGGCTGGTGATCCCGCGGGCACGGATCGCGTCGACAGCGGTCTTGGTAATCTCGAAGCTTTGGTCACGGCCGATGACGGCCTGTATTTCGGCGTCGAAATCCTGCACTCCGATGGATGCGCGGTTCATGCCCGCTTCGGCCAATGCATCCAGCCGGGCATCGTCTATCTCATTTGGGTCAATCTCGACCGAGAACTCGCCATCTTGAGCAAGTGGCGCAATGTCGAACACCAAGGCCGCGATGGCGCGCATTTCATCGGGCGGCAACATGGTGGGCGTGCCGCCACCCCAGTGCAGCCGCGACAGTTCAACGCCTTCGGGCAGGACGCGGCGCAGCATTTCCAGCTCTTCTTTCAAGGTCTGCGCATAGGCGATGACCGGCCCATCCGAACTGGTTCCTTGGGTGCGGCAGGCGCAGAACCAGCACAACCGTCGACAGAACGGCACGTGCAAGTAGAGCGAAATTTGAGAATTGGGTTCGATTCGCGCAATCCAGTCGGCGAACGTATCGCCCGTCAGACCTGCGCCGAACTGTGGTGCTGTTGGATAGCTCGTATACCGCGGCACACGTGCGTCAAACAGACCGAGCTTTGAAAGTTGCGAAACATGTTTCATGTGTCTAGAATAAAAGACATACACTAGAAATCCTTGATGTAGATCAATCCTGATGACACGTGCGACAACCTCGATAAAAACTTACAATCAGGATTGCTCGGATTGTCCAATTCGTCACCGCGCTGTCTGCGCGCGCTGCGAATCGGACGAGTTGGAACGTCTTGAACAAATCAAGTATTACCGCAGCTTCGAAGCCGGTCAGACCGTTGTCTGGGCGGGTGACAGCATGGATTTCGTAGCTTCTGTCGTGACAGGTATTGCGACACTGTCGCAAACCATGGAAGACGGGCGTCGCCAGATGGTCGGGCTATTGCTTCCGTCGGATTTTATTGGCCGTCCCGGGCGCGCCACCTCGGCCTATGATGTAACGGCTGCGACCGATACCGTCATGTGCTGTTTTCGAAAAAAGCCATTTGAAGACATGATGTTGAAGACCCCTCACATCGGTCAACGCTTGCTAGAGATGACGCTGGACGAACTGGATGCCGCGCGCGAATGGATGCTGCTTTTGGGCCGCAAGACCGCGCGGGAAAAAATCGCCAGCCTGCTGACGATCATTGCCCGTCGCGATGCGTCTTTGCAGCTAAGCGCTGCGGGTGGCGAGTTGAGTTTCGATCTGCCGCTGACCCGCGAAGCCATGTCCGAATATCTAGGCCTGACTTTGGAAACCGTCAGCCGCCAGATGTCGATCCTGCGCAAGGAAGGGTTGATCGTGACCGAAGGCAAGCGCCACATCACGATCCCGGATTTTGATCGCCTGTTAGAAGAGACAGGGGATGATTCGGATGGTGGCTTCCTGATCTGACCAGCCGTAAACTTGACTTGTCGTTGCCACATTGGCGGCGCATTGCAATGCCACCTTAACTGCGCGAGTGCTTCATGAGGTGGCGGGATGCGTGACAGCGCAAGGCGGGTCGGTTTTGATTGGGACGAGGACCAAGAGGGTCTTTTGGTTCCTAGTGGTCCGCAACCAAAGGTAGAGACTGACGAGGTGCGGCAGCGTCCCGTGCTTCCCGGAAAGCTTGGTTTATTCACGCTTGGCCTGACCTTCTTGCTTGGTCTTGCCTACGAAAAGGACATGCTCTCGCAATTACGGGGAGCGTCTACTATGCCGAGCGCGATCCTGGATGTGATTACGCCCGCCATGGACAGCGCGACGCTGCCAGATGGATTACTGGCTTATGACGAAACACAGGCCAAAACCTTTCTGCGCGGGCTGCGCTTGGCTGACATGCCTACTCTGCACGCCTATACTGCTCGCGTAGCTGCGGATTTAGAGAAGTCAGACCCTGCAATGCGGCCCTTCTTCCAAGATGCGCAGCGCTTGCTGGGCGTCGAACTGTCCCGCCGCGGGGCTAGTGCATCATAAAAATCGGCGACCCAGCCTCTGTTAGCAAGCTGCGCGTGGTTCCGCCAAGAATGGCTTGGCGCAGGCGCGAATGGCTATAGGCCCCCATTACCAACAAATCCCCCGCTTTGTCGCGCATATGGCGTTGTAATGTGGCGGGAATGCCGATGCCTGCGCTGGCAATGACAGAGACTTCGGCCTTAACCCCGTGGCGCGCCATCATCGTGGTCAGCAGACCACCGGGGTCAGAGCGTTCTTGTCCGTGTGACGGCGGGTCAATGACAAGCACATTGACCAGATCGGCAGCTTTCAACAGCGGCAAGGCGGCGCGCGCTGCGTGCAGGGCTTCGTCACTTTGGTTCCAGGCAAGAACAATGCGCTTGAACATTGGCAAGTCGGTCACGGATGGTGGCAACACCAAGACAGGCGCATCGCCATCGAAAAGGGCAGCCTCGATCACAAGCTCATCTTGCGGGCCGCGCCCATCGCCATAGGGGCTGGGCAGGACCACAAGGTCGCAATAGCGTGCCCGAAGCCCGGCATAAGACCCGATCCCGCCCATTGCGACGACGGCATTATCGGTGCTCCAGCGGATTGTCTCGCCGTTCAAACGTGCCCGCACCAGATCACGCAGGGTTTCTGCCCGTTCTTGCAAACGTTCAAGAGAATCCGAGTAAATCACCGCCGGTGCGCCGCCGACGAAAGCGACCGCCTGAGTCGTATCGACCGCAAGGCAGCAGACTTCCAGATGGGCATCGCTGCGCTTGGCCATGCTGATTGCGCCATCCAGAACGTTTTCTATCCCGGTCTCGGATGTGACAAAGCTGAGAAGGGATTTGTAGGCCATGATATGCGCTCCTGTTCTTTCGCGCCTATAATCACGCAAAAAACACGGGCTTGCCTTGATCCTTCGCACGGTCTAGCGACGATTCTTTTGACCTAGGTCAAGGTGTCGGACATAGGCCCGTGACAAAAGGCATCATACAAAAATGTGTTTCCCGGCGTTAGACCGGGCGCGCGAACAGAAAAGGGACGCAGATTATGTTGGGATACATAAAGCTCGCCGTTCTGGGCTTTGCGGTGGTCGTTGCCGCCGTGGCCGCAGGATTGGCACGCGACCTGTCATACCAGATCCACGCTTTGATCTTTATGGTATCGGCAGCAATCGCATTCATCTGGTTGATCCGTCGTGTGAGCGAACCCGCTCTTGCGGTAGACCCAAACACCTACATGGATGGGCCAGTGCGCTTTGGCGTGATTGCAACCGCCTTTTGGGGCGTTGTGGGCTTTCTTGTAGGTGTCGTAATCGCTTTTCAGCTCGCTTTCCCGTGGCTGAATTTCGAATGGGCCCAAGGGGTCCTGAATTTCGGTCGTCTGCGTCCGCTGCACACGTCTGCGGTGATTTTTGCATTTGGCGGTAACGCGCTGATCGCAACAGCCTTTTACGTTGTGCAGCGCACGTCTGCCGCGCGGCTGTGGGGCGGAAGCCTCGCATGGTTTGTATTCTGGGGCTATCAGGTGTTCATCCTGCTGGCTGCAACCGGCTATGTTACCGGCTCGACCCAAGGCAATGAATATGCCGAACCCGAATGGCTGGCCGACCTGTGGTTGACCATAGTCTGGGTTGCATTTCTGGCCATTTATATGGGCACGCTCATCAAGCGTCGCGAGCCGCATATCTATGTGGCCAACTGGTTCTATCTGGCCTTCATCGTGACCGTGGCGATGCTGCACCTTATCAACAACGTGCAGATCCCGGTGTCGTTCTTGGGTTCCACGTCTATCCCGGTCTGGTCTGGCGTGCAGTCGGCCATGATCCAGTGGTGGTATGGCCATAACGCAGTGGGCTTCTTCCTGACCGCCGGTTTCCTGGGCATGATGTATTACTTCATTCCCAAGCAGGCCGAACGCCCGGTCTATAGCTACAAGCTGTCGATCATGCACTTCTGGGCGCTGATCTTCCTGTATATCTGGGCAGGTCCGCACCATCTGCATTATACCGCGCTGCCCGACTGGGCGCAGACGTTGGGCATGACCTTCTCGATCATGCTGTGGATGCCAAGCTGGGGCGGTATGATCAACGGTCTGATGACCTTGTCAGGCGCGTGGGACAAGCTGCGCACCGACCCGATCATCCGCATGATGGTGGTGGCCGTGGGCTTCTACGGTATGGCCACGTTCGAAGGCCCGATGATGTCCATCAAGGCCGTCAACAGCCTGTCGCACTACACCGACTGGACCATCGGTCACGTCCATTCCGGCGCGCTTGGCTGGAACGGAATGATCACCTTTGGCGCGCTTTACTATCTGGTGCCGAAGCTGTGGCAACGTGAGGGGCTTTATAGCCTGCGTCTGGTCAGCTGGCACTTCTGGCTCGCAACGATCGGGATCGTGCTTTACGCCGCGTCTATGTGGGTGACCGGCATCATGGAAGGCCTTATGTGGCGCGAAGTGGATGCGCAGGGTTTCCTCGTGAACTCTTTTGCAGACACGGTTGCCGCGAAATTCCCGATGTATGTGGTGCGGGGCTTGGGCGGAACGCTGTTCCTCGCCGGTGCGATCATCATGTGCTACAACCTGTGGAAAACTGTGACCAGCACGGCAGAGCGCAAGCCTGCCAGCGTTGGTTCCGCAGTGCCCGCCGAATAAAGAAAGGGCACAAAATGGGACTTCTTGACAAACACGGCGCGATTGAACGCCACGCCACGCTGTTGCTGGTTCTTAGCTTCCTTGTGGTGTCCATCGGGGGCATCGTGCAGATTGTGCCGTTGTTCTACCTCGACAATACCATCGAGAAGGTGGAGGGCATGCGCCCCTACTCGCCGCTGGAGATCGCTGGACGTGAGATCTATCGGCGCGAGGGTTGCTATGTCTGCCACAGCCAGATGGTGCGCCCTATGCGTGACGAAGTTGAACGCTACGGCCATTACTCGCTGGCAGCAGAGTCGATGTATGACCATCCTTTCCAATGGGGGTCCAAGCGCACCGGGCCGGATTTGGCCCGTGTCGGTGGCCGCTATTCGGACGATTGGCATGTTCAGCACATGATCAAGCCGCAAAGCGTTGTGCCTGAATCGATCATGCCATCTTACGGCTACATGATGAACCGTGAACTGGATCGCGGCGACGCAGAGAAGGTGAGAGACATCATGGGCGTCTACCGCATGCTGGGCCATCCCTATACGGATGAGATGATGGATGCGGCGGTTGATGATTTCTTCGCTCAGGTGGACCAGTTTGGAGATCCTGTTGCCGACCGCTATCCGGGCGCGCAGCAGCGCAATTTCGACGGGCAGGAAGCTGTCACGGAAATGGATGCGGTGATCGCTTATCTGCAAATGCTGGGCACGCTGGTCGATTTCGACACTTTCGTGCCCGACGCTTCGCGCTGACAACAGGAGGACGCAATGGAAACGTATACCCTGCTGCGTGCCTTCGCCGATAGCTGGCACCTGCTGTTCATGTTCTGCTTCTTCATCGGGGTGTTTGTCTACATCCTGCGCCCCGGTGGGAAGAAGGTCCACGAGGACACGGCGAACATGATTTTCCGCAACGATGACAAGCCTGCCGCAGAGGACAACCGCAAGCGGCAAGCGGGTCATGCCGATTTCAGAGAGGCCAAGTGATGGCTGACAATTCGAAAAAGAGCGCCAACCACCAAAAGGGCGATCCAAACACGACCGGCCATAGCTGGGACGGGATTGAGGAATTCGACAATCCAATGCCGCGCTGGTGGGTTTGGATATTTATCCTCTGTGTGATCTGGTCCGTCGGTTACTGGGTCGCGTTCCCGGCATGGCCGGGCATGAACCAAGCGACAAGCGGCGTTCTGGGCTATTCGTCACGCGGTGATGTTGCCAAGGAAATCAGCGATTTCGAATCGCGTCACGATGTGCTGTTCGCTCAGATATTGGAGACCGAACCGGCTGAGCTGGCCAATAACGAAGACCTGCATCGCTTTGCCGTGAACGCGGGCGCATCGGTCTTCGCGGCCCAGTGTTCGCAGTGCCACGGTGCTGGCGGGGCTGGGGTGCAAGCCGGTGGCTTCCCCAACTTGCTGGATGACGACTGGCTGTGGGGCGGCACCAAGGAAGACATCGTGCAGACGGTGGCCTATGGTATCCGGAATGAGGACTATCTGGATGCCCGCTATTCGGAGATGCCCGCTTTTGGGCGTGACGAGTTGTTGAGCGAAGAAGAAATTCAGCAAGCGACGCATTTCGTTCTGTCGCTATCTGGCTCGGATCATGATGCGCAACTGGCTTCGGCTGGGGCAGAGGTCTATGACTACAATTGCTCTTCCTGCCATGGCGTCGAGGGCGAGGGCGACACGTTCTTGGGCGCGCCTGCGTTGAACGATCAGATCTGGCTGTATGGCGGATCAGAAGAGACCGTCTATGAAACGATCTATTACTCGCGCTTCGGCGTTATGCCGGGATTCACCGATCGTCTGCGCGAAGCTGAAATCCGCGCTGTGGCGGCTTACGTCCACCAGCTTGGTGGCGGCGAATAGCAACGTCGGTCAAGACCTTGTGAGCAGGCCCCGATCTGGGGCCTGTTTGCGTTGTTGCGACAGTTTGCCATCTGCCCTCGGCAGCGCAGAAGGATTTGATCTGGATCAACGCAGGTTGTGCGAGGTGCGTTATCAGAGAGGCGTTCTGCAAGGCCAGAACCGCGCCGGTCTCTGTTTTCCTGTTCGCGCGTGTTACCGGAGACCGGCGCCGTCATGCCTTGCACCTCTTTCCGTCAGTTGCAAAAACTTGAATGCGCCATGCGGTTTTTGACGCAGGTCAAGGACGCTCGGCGCGCCGCGTGAAACAACCGCGGCAAGCCACAGTCAGGAGCCAAGCGTGAGTTCGTCAGATCAAAGCCCCCCGTCGCTCTATGCCAAGCGCGAGCCTATTTTCCCGCGCCGTGTAAAGGGCAATTTCCGCACCATGAAATGGTGGCTGCTGGCCGGCATGTTGGGGTTGTATTACATCCTGCCGTGGCTTCGCTGGGACCGCGGGCCAGAAATGCCCGACCAAGCCGTGCTTCTAGACCTGCAAGGCCGCCGCTTCTTTTTCTTCATGATCGAAATCTGGCCGCACGAATTCTACTTCGTGGCGGGCTTGCTGATCATGGCCGGGATCGGGTTGTTCCTGTTCACCTCTGCCTTGGGGCGGGTGTGGTGCGGCTATGCTTGCCCGCAAACCGTCTGGACCGACCTGTTCATTCTGGTTGAACGCTGGGTCGAAGGCGACCGAAACGCGCGGCTGCGGCTGCATCACAAGAAATGGGATTTTGAAAAAGTCCGCAAATACGGGCTAAAATGGACCCTGTGGTTCCTGATCGGCATGGCCACCGGCGGCGCTTGGGTGTTCTACTTTGCCGATGCGCCCACATTGCTGGTCAACCTGTTCACGGGCGAGGCCCCTATGGTCGCCTATCTGACCATCTTGATCCTGACCATGACCACATTTCTGTTCGGCGGTTTCTTCCGCGAGCAGATTTGCATTTACGCTTGTCCATGGCCGCGGATTCAGGCCGCGATGATGGATGAAGACACGCTGACCATCGACTACCGCGACTGGCGTGGCGAACCGCGCGGGAAACATCGCAAAAGCGAAGGGGCTGAAAAGCTGGGCGATTGCATTGATTGCATGGCCTGCGTGAATGTGTGCCCCATGGGGATCGACATCCGCGACGGACAACAGATGGCCTGTATCACCTGTGGTCTGTGTATTGATGCCTGCGACGAGGTTATGGACCGTATCGGCAAACCGCGTGGACTGATCGGCTACATGGCGCTGTCCGACCATGAAAGCGAACGCTCGGGTAAGGCACCAAAATCGGTCTGGAAACATGTGTTCCGCCCGCGCACCATGGTCTATACCACCATCTGGTCGGCGGTTGGGATTGGCCTGATCGTGGCGCTATTCATCCGTTCTGATCTGGATATGAGCGTCTCGCCCGTCCGCAATCCCACGCATATCGTCCTGTCGGATGGCACGGTGCGTAACATTTATGACGTGCGCCTGCGCAACATGGCGAACGAAGAACGTGATTTCGTGCTGTCGATTACTGATAATCCCGATCTGCGCCTGTCGGTCGAGGGTGAGGACGCCACGACGATCACTCTCCGCCCGGACGAGATGGCGCAGGTCCGTGTTTATCTGGAAGCACCGAATGGCACCGATGCCGCCTCTGCCCCGCGCAGCAATGTGCGGATCTGGTCCACGATTGCCGGAAGTCAGGATCGCGTTTATTCTGAGACTGTCTTTAATGGGAGAGGTCAATGACCGAAGAAAACGAAGCCAAGGGCTTTCG
>CAYNWX010000198.1:0-8919 GCA_964401005.1 uncultured Natronohydrobacter sp. | reverse complement strand
CGCGTGCGACCCGCGACTTGGGGTTAGCGACGTGCTCGAATTGCAGGGCTGTCCATGACCCGCGAGCGCCTTACCCTCTACGACACCACCCTGCGCGATGGGCAGCAAACCCAAGGCGTGCAGTTTTCCACCGCTGAAAAGCACCAGATTGCCGCCATGCTCGACCAGCTTGGCGTCGACTATATTGAGGGCGGCTGGCCCGGTGCGAACCCGACCGATTCCGAGTTCTTCGCCGCGCCGCCCAAGACAAAAGCCACCCTGACCGCCTTCGGCATGACCAAGCGCGCAGGCCGCTCGGCGGAAAATGATGATGTGCTGGCCGCTGTGCTGAATGCGGGCACAAACTCGGTTTGCCTTGTCGGCAAGACGCATGATTACCATGTCACCCGCGCGCTCGGGATTATGTTGGAGGATAACCTCGACAACATCCGCGCTTCAGTCGCGCATTGCGTGGCCCTTGGTCGCGAAACCCATTTCGACGCCGAACATTTCTTCGACGGCTACAAGACCAACCCGGATTACGCCTTGCGCGCCATTCACGCCGCCCATGATGCCGGCGCGCGCTGGATCGTGTTGTGCGACACGAATGGTGGCACTCTGCCCTCTGAGATCCACACCATCACCGAAGCTGTCATCGCCAGCGGCATTCCCGGCGGCCACTTGGGCATTCATTGCCATGACGATACCGGGCAGGCCGTGGCTTGCACCTTGGCGGCGGTAGAGGCGGGCGCGCGCCAGATCCAAGGCACTTTGAACGGTTTGGGCGAACGCTGCGGCAATGCCTCGCTGACGACGCTTATTCCCACGCTGGTGCTGAAGCCTGCCTATGCCGCGCGGTTCAACACGGGCGTTACACAGGACGCGCTCACTAGCCTGTTGCGCATTTCGCGCAAGCTGGATGACATCCTGAACCGTGTGCCGCAACGCAGCCTGCCCTATGTGGGTGCGTCTGCCTTCGCGCATAAGGCCGGGCTGCATGCCAGCGCTATCGCCAAGGACCCTAGCACCTATGAGCATATCGACCCCGCGCAGGTCGGCAATGCGCGCATCGTGCCCATGTCAAACCAGGCGGGGCAGTCAAACCTGCGCATGGTGTTGGCCGATATGGGGGTGGTGGTCGCGCGCGATGACCCACGCCTTCCCGCGATCCTTGACGACATCAAAACGCGCGAGGATGCGGGCTATGCCTATGACAGCGCGCAGGCCAGTTTCGAGCTGCTCGCGCGGCGGGCCTTGGGGCAAGTGCCGCAGTTCTTCGAAGTGAAACGCTACCGCGTAACGGTCGAGCGGCGCAAGAACAAGTATGACCAGATGGTCTCCTTGTCAGAAGCGGTCGTTGTGCTGAAAATCGGGGATGACAAGAAGCTGTCGGTGTCGGAATCCATGGATGCCGAAGGCCATGATCGCGGCCCGGTCAACGCGCTGGCGAAAGCCTTGGCGAAGGATCTTGGCCCTTATCAGGATGCGATCGACGATATGAAACTGGTGGATTTCAAGGTCCGCATTACCCAAGGCGGCACCGAGGCGGTGACCCGTGTCATCATTGATTCCGAGGACGGGCAGGGGCGGCGCTGGTCCACCGTGGGCGTGTCGCCCAACATTGTCGATGCCAGTTTCGAAGCCCTGCTCGACGCCGTTACCTGGAAACTCTTGCGCGATGGAGTGCGCCCATGTCCGACCTGACCGAAGATGAAGCGTTCCTGACGCTCTATGCCGATCTGGCGCGCGAAGGGCCGGGGGCTTCTGCCGATCTGGGCTGGGCTCTTTCGGTGGCAGGCACGCCCGCGCAAGCGCGCATTGTCGATGCGGGCTGCGGGTCAGGGGCCGATACGCTGACGCTAGCGAAAGACCGCCCACAGGCGCGGATTGATGCCGTCGACAAGATCGCGCAATTCGTGGAGGCCGCGCAAAAGCGGCTCGCGCCGTTTGGTGATCGCGTGCAGGTGCGCCAAGGCGACATGGCCAAGCTGGACGGGCCGTATGACCTGATCTGGTGCGCGGGTGCGATTTATTTCATCGGGATCACGCAGGCTTTGACCGCGTGGCGGCCCGCCCTTGCCGATGGCGGGCGCGTTGCATTCTCGGAACCCTGTATGTTGCCGCGTCCGTCGCAGGCCGCGCGCGACTTTTGGTCGGCAGAATATCCGCAGATCACCGATATGGCGGGCATCCGCGACCGCGTGGCACAAGCGGGCTACCGCGTGCTGGGGGAAAACCTGCAAATCGGGGCCGCGTGGGAGAATTACTACCTGCCGATGGAGCGCCGCATTGCCAGCCTGCGCCCGGCTGCCTCGCCCAGCCTTGCGGCGGCATTGGATAAGGCTGAAGCGGAAATCGCCCGCTGGCGCGCGGCGCCATCTGAGATTGCCTATGCGTTGATGGTTGTCGCGCCGGAATGAGCAATGCGCTCGAAGCCAAGGTTGCGGCCTCTGATCCCGACCGGTATGCCGCCAGCCTGATCGCGCCGCCTCAGGCGCGGGCAAAGCTGTTGGTTCTCTATGCCTTCAATCTTGAAATCGCGCGCGCGCCGTATCTGACGCAAGAACCCCTGATCGCGCAGATGCGGCTGCAATTCTGGTCTGATGTGCTGGAAGATGTGGTCGGGGGAAAGCCCCCGCGCGCGCATGAGGTTGCAGAGCCTTTGTCAGCACTTTGGGCCGAACATACGCTTCCGGTTGATCTTGGCCAACAAATGATCGCCGCGCGGCATTGGCATATCGACCGCGCCCCTTTTGCGGATATGGCGGCATGGTTGGACCATATCGACCAAAGCGCGGGCAACCTGATGTGGCTGGCGGCGCGTGTTCTTGGGGCGTCTGATGGGGCTGAAACCGCTACCCGTGCGATGGGCCGCGCCACAGGAATTGCGCAATGGTTGCAGGCCGTGCCCGCCTTGCAGGCCACGGGCCGGCCCGCTTGGCCCCTTGGCGCGAACGGGGCCGATATGGCGCAAGTTGGGCTGCAAGCGTTGGCGCAAGCACGCGCCACGCGCGGCACCGTGCCCAAAGCCTGTGCTCCCGCGCTTTTGGCGGGGTTTCAGGCAAATGCCATGCTATCGCGCGCCGCGACCGATTCTGCCCGGATAGAAGCAGGCGCTTTGGCCCCGTCAGAGTTTCGCCGCCGTGGGACCTTGCTTTTACGCGGCATGTCCGGACGCTGGTAGACGCGCCCGGTTCGCCTTGCCAAGCCCTTTGCCGGACAGTAGGGTGCCGCCAAATTTGGTCCCTTTGCGGGGCCGGTTCGTCATGCCTGCCCATCCGGGCCAACACCAACAGGAGCTTTCATGTTCGTCACTCCCGCTTATGCTCAAGATGCCGGTGCCGCTGGTGGTCTGATCTCGATCATTCCCTTCGTTCTGATCTTCGTCATCATGTATTTCTTGCTGATCCGCCCGCAGCAGAAGAAGCTGAAGGAACATCAGAACATGGTGTCCAACCTGCGCCGGGGCGACCAGATCGTGACCCAAGGCGGGGTTGTCGGCAAGATCTCCAAGGTCAAGGAAGATGGTGAGGTCGAGGTCGAGATTGCCGAAGGCGTGCGTGTGCGCGTGATCAAGCAGACTATCGCAAGTGTGATCTCGAAAACCGAACCGGCGGCCAAGGAATAAGCCTGCCCCCCCTTGCGCCCGCGCGCGACAGCCCTTTGATACGCCAGAACCGGACCGGGAGCCTGATCCATGCTGCATATTCCGATGTGGAAACGCATCCTCATCTGGGGCACGTGCGCGATGGCCTTGCTGATCGCCACACCCAACTTGTTTTACGCGAATGTCGAGCGGCATAATGACGCTGTGGCGGCGCAGGACCGTGGGGATGCCTTCTCGGAAGAGGATTTGGCAGCTTGGCCTTCCTTCCTGCCGTCCTTCCTGATCAATTTGGGTCTGGACCTGCGTGGCGGAGCCCATTTGCTGACAGAAGTGCAGGTCTCGGATGTCTATTCCGACCGTATTGACGGGTTGTGGCCCGCCGTGCGTGACCGCTTGCGCGACGCGCGGGATATTGTGGGCGCAGTGCGGCGCATGCCTTCCGACGATCCAGGAGAGTTGCGCGTGCGAATTGGCACGCCAGAAGCAGTGAACGAAGCTGCAGGCTTCGTGCGTGAACTGGCCCAACCCACGCAAAGCCTGACCGGTTTTGGCGCGGCCAATGATCTAGAGGTGCGGGTCGAAGGCGAGGAGATCGTCGTCACCCTGTCCGAAGCCGAACGCATGGCGACGGATGAGCGCACCATGCGCACCTCACTGGAAATTATCCGCCGCCGGGTGGATGAAGCGGGTACGCGCGAACCCACCATTCAGCGCCAAGGCGAAGACCGTATTCTGATCCAAGTTCCCGGAATTGGGTCCGCTGAAGAACTCAAGGCGCTGATCGGCACCACTGCGCGGCTGACCTTCCACCCGGTTGTGGGTGTCACGTCTGACCCCGACCAAGTGCCGGCGCCGCGCAATGCGATTTACCCCTCGCTGGACGCGCCGGGAACATTCTACGAAGTGGAGCAAACCCCGGTCGTTACGGGCGACCAATTGGTCGATGCCAGCCCGGCCATGGACCAAAACAATCGCCCCGCCGTGAATTTCCGCTTCAATGCGCAAGGCGGGCGGGCCTTTGGCCTGTATACGGCTGAAAATATCGGAAGCCCCTTTGCCATTGTTTTGGATGGCGAGGTCGTGTCGGCACCGACGATCCAAAGCCATATTCCGGGCGGCTCTGGCATTATTACCGGGCGCTTCACGGTCGAGGAATCGACCCAGCTTGCGGTTCTGCTGCGTTCGGGCGCGCTGCCTGCAGAGATGGAATTCTTGGAAGAGCGCACCGTTGGCCCGGAACTGGGCCAAGACAGCATCGACGCGGGGCGCATCGCGGCATTGGTGGCGATGGGGGTGGTGCTGGTCTTCATGGTCGCAAGCTATGGGCTGTTTGGCATGATCGCCAATATCGCGTTGCTTCTGAACGTGGCGATGATCTTTGCGCTTCTGTCGCTGATCGGGGCCACGCTGACATTACCGGGGATTGCCGGCATCGTGCTGACTATCGGGATGGCAGTCGATGCAAACGTGCTTGTTTTCGAGCGTATTCGCGAGGAACTGAAAACCGCCAAAGGCCCGGCGCGCGCCATCGAGTTGGGCTATGAAAAGGCGTTGTCGGCAATTGTAGATGCCAATATCACCACCTTCCTGACCGCGCTCATCCTGTTTGCGATGGGGTCCGGCCCGGTGCGCGGCTTCGCCGTGACGCTTGGGATCGGGATCATTACCTCGGTCTTTACCGCGCTTCTGGTGACGCGCATCATGGTGGTGATGTATTACGAGCGCCGCCGTCCCAAAACCCTTGCGATATAAGGAAAGCCCATGCGCCTGAAACTTGTTCCGCAAGAAACTTCCTTCGATTTCTTCCGCTTCTGGCGTTACACCTTCGGGGCGTCCGTGCTGGCGATGGTGCTGTCTATCGTGGCGTTTTTCGTCATGGGGCTGAATTTCGGGATCGACTTCAAGGGCGGCACCACCATTCGGACCGAAGCTGTGCAACCGGTCGATATTGGTGCCTATCGGGGCGCAGTGGAACCGCTGGGCTTTGGCGATGTGGCAATCACCGAAGTGTTCGACCCGTCCTTCGGGCCAGAGCAGAACGTGGCCATGGTCCGCATTCAGACGCAGGAAGGGCAGGAATCGAAGACACCGGAACAGCTTGCCGAAATCCGCGCGGCGCTGCAACAGGTGGACCCGTCGCTGACCTTCGCCTCTGTGGATTCGGTCGGCCCGAAAGTGTCGGGCGAATTGGTGCAATCGGCGGTCATTTCCGTTCTGCTGGCACTTGGCGCGGTGTTGTTCTATGTCTGGCTGCGCTTTGAGTGGCAGTTTTCCGTGGGTGCCGTGGCCGCATTGGTGCATGACGTGGTGCTGACCATTGGGCTGTTCGCGGTGCTGCAAATCGGGTTCGACCTGTCGATCATCGCTGCCCTTCTGACCATCGTTGGCTATTCGCTGAACGACACTGTGGTCGTGTTCGACCGCGTGCGCGAAAACCTGATCAAGTTCAAGAAACGCCCGCTGCGCGAAGTGTTGAACCTGTCGATAAACGAAACCCTGTCGCGCACGGTGATGACCTCTGTCACCACCTTGATCGCGCTGATCGCGCTCTTCGTGCTGGGCGGAGATGTGATCCGCGGTTTCGTCTTCGCGATGATCTGGGGCATCATCGTCGGCACCTATTCGTCGGTTTTCGTGGCCTCAGTGGTGCTGTATCGCTTCGGGGTCAAGCGTGACTGGTCGAAAGCGTCGGGCGACACGGCAGGCACGCAATTCGGGGTGAAAGAGGGCTGAGATGCAACTTTCCGAGATCGAGTTCGGCAATTCGAAACCGATCGAAGGCTATGGCCCCGATTTCTACCGGCTGGACGGGCAGACCCATCCGGCCCCTGTGCTGATCTATGGCGGAGAGGTCCACCCATGGGGCGGCTACGCTGATGCCGCTACGCTTCTGGCACTGGCAGGCCGGGTCGATGTGCTGCTGGTCGGCACCGGCCCGCAAATCGCGCATTTGCCCAAAGGCTTGCGCGCGGAACTGGACGCGGAGGGCATTGGTGCCGAGGTGATGGACAGCCCCGCCGCCTGCCGCACCTATAATGTGCTCTTGTCGGAACAACGCCGCGTGGCCGTGGCGCTTTTGCCCGCCCTCTAATTGCGCGGCGGGCGGCTTTTATAAACTGGCAGGTTCCAGCCAAACAGCATGGACCCGGCGCGCAAGCCGAAGGTGGCCACGCCGCAGGCAATTAGCGCTACCCCAGTGGGCACATCCAAGGCCACCGCTCCAAGTGCAACCAAGGCCCCGGCCAGCGCGGCGGTGGCGTATAGCTCGCCCTTTTTCAAGATCAGCGGTACCTCGTTGCAGACCACGTCGCGCATCAATCCTCCCAAAGTGGCAGTAACGACCCCCATGATTGCCACCACGATCGGGTGCGCCTGCATACTTAGCGCCAGCCCCACGCCCGCCGGCACAGCAACCCCCAGCGCCAGCGCATCCAGCCATTCCAACGCACGCAGCCGCGATTCAACCAGATGCGCGGTGAAGAACACCAAGATCGCGGCGAAGGTGGCCGATACGATCATTATCGGTTCCGCCACCCAGAACACCATGTCCCGCCCCATGACAACATCGCGCAGCGTGCCGCCGCCCACTGCGGTCAGGCAGGCCAGAAAGACGAAGCCCACGATGTCAAGCTGCGCGCGACTGGCTGCCAGCGCACCGGTCAGCCCGAAGATGAACACCGCCGCCAGATCAAGCCCTTGCAAGAACGTCATGGCTTGCCCGATTTGAACGGGGCCATGCCCGCGCGCGCCAATTCATCGGCGCGCTCATTCTCGGGGTGACCCGCATGGCCCTTGACCCATTCCCATGTCACCTTGTGGCGCGCTTGCGCGGCGTCCAGCCGCTGCCAGAGTTCAACATTTTTGACGGGTTTTTTGTCGGCGGTGCGCCAGCCATTCCGCTTCCAGCCGTGTATCCATTGGCTGACGCCGTTCTTCACATAGGCGCTGTCGGTGACGATGGTCAGTTCCGATGGCCGTTCCAGAACCTCGAGTGCCGCGATCGCGGCCATCAGCTCCATCCGGTTATTGGTGGTCTGCGCCTCGCCGCCCTGCAATTCGCGTTCCTTCAGCACCTTTCCATCACGCTCGGCGCGCAACAGCACGCCCCAGCCGCCGGGGCCGGGATTGCCGCTGCATGCACCGTCGGTATAGGCGACAAGGGGGGTCATAAGGACATGTAGCCGGGCAGGGTGGCCACGCGGTCGAGCCATGTGCGCAGGGCCGGGTAGGGTGTCAGGTCATAGCCGCCGCGTGTGTCGGCGGTATGGGTATAGGCATAGAGGCATATGTCAGCAATGGACGGTCCCCCACCCACCAGCCACTCGCGGCTGGCCAGATGATCTTCTATGATCTGCAACAGCGCGTTGCCTTGGGTCAAAAGCTGCGCCAGCCGCTCTGGCGTCGCTTGTGCCGCGCGATGCGGATAAGTGCGCAAGGCCGCGCGCACGGCGATGACGCCTTCATGTTGGTTCTGCTCCCAGAACATCCATGACAAGACTTGGGCTTGGTCCAACGGCAGGCCGGGCCAAAACGCCGTACCCTGCGCCAGATGCCACAGGATCGCATTCGATTCCGCCAGATGGGTGCCATCCTCCAGCACCAGCACGGGCGCCTTGCCAAAGGGGAGGACGGCTTTGGCCGCGTCCAGCGCCGGATCGCCATATTCAACATCGACAAATTCTGCTTGTTGGCCCGTCAAAGCCATCAGCAGTCGCACCTTGTAGCTGTTGCCGCTAGAGGGCATGTTATAAAGGATCATGGCGCGCACCTTTCGCAAAACCCGGTGCGCAAGGGCTATCCCAGCCAGATACCGCCTGCAAGGCAGAGCGCCACGCCGCCTGTCAGCAATATTCGCAATTTCATCCACCAGCGCGGGGTCAGGCCCCAAAGGCTGAATTGCTGGTCAATCACCAGCAGCACGATGAACCCGGTGAGTAGCGCGGCCAAGGCCTGCACGGCCCCGCCGCCGACGAAGAAGAACGCCCAGAGCGCGGGGGCGACGGACAGCGCGTAGCCCACCCATGACCGCTCGGCCCCCTTGGCCGCAAAGCCCCAGAGCACACCCGACATGAAGCACAGGATGACGGTGCCATAGGCGACCAGCACATACTGGCCCGCGAACCGGGGGCCGATGGTGCGGATCGTGGCCTCTGCCAAGGCGGGCGACAGGATCGTGGCCAGCCCGTAGGCGAAGGGGAGCAGCCCGGCAAGGCCAAGGACAAGGGCCGCGCGGGGGATCATGCGCGCGCCTGTAGGGTGGGGGTGAGCATTCTGGCCTCCGTCATGTGGTGCGGGAAACATGGCGCGGGGGGCGGGGTTGGGCAAGGGGGTTC
>CAYNWX010000197.1:0-3153 GCA_964401005.1 uncultured Natronohydrobacter sp. | reverse complement strand
CGCACCATCCCGCGTGAAATGTGGTCTGGCATCCGCGAAGATATCAGCCCGACCATTCTGGCCGTGGCCACTATCCTTGTGCTGATCTCTATCGCTTTGCTCACCGTGGTAGAGCTGCTGCGCCGCCGGGGCGAGCGGCTGCGCGGGCTTTCGCCGCAATAACCGGCGGTCATTTGGGCAACATCAAGGCGCGTGGCAACACTCGCCTTTCCTATTTGGCGGAGAGCAAAACAATCAGGCTCTGCCACACAGGCAACATGCGCAAGTAAGCCTGAAGGTATGAAGAGAAGCTGGTGCGGGTGGGGAGACTCGAACTCCCACGCCTTGCGGCGGAGGATTTTGAATCCTCTGCGTCTACCATTCCGCCACACCCGCACAGGTTCGGCTGCGCTTCCATTAGCTTGGTTTGAAACCGCCCGCAACAGGGGGAATGCGTGCCAAACGCAGATTTTTACGCATTATGTCACGCAATTGGCAAAGCCCCGCGCCAAGATTGACCAACAGCGCATTTTGCGCTATTGCGGCGCAACCCACGAACGTGTCGCGGGTGTGAGCGGGACGCGAAGTTTCAGGGCGTCCCAAAACCGATAACGGCCCGATGCCGTTTCAGATGGACGCATATGACCCTTTTTTCCGACCTCAAGCTGGACCCCAAGGTCCTCAAAGCCATTGATGAAGCGGGCTACACTGCCCCCACGCCGATCCAGGCCGAAGCAATTCCCCATGCGCTGGAAGGCCGTGACGTGCTGGGCATTGCCCAGACCGGGACCGGCAAGACCGCCTCTTTCACGCTACCGATGATCACGCGGCTGGGTCGTGGCCGTGCCCGTGCGCGGATGCCGCGCAGTTTGGTGCTGGCACCAACGCGCGAATTGGCCGCACAAGTGGCCGAAAACTTCGACACCTATGCCAAATACACCCGCCTGACCAAGGCACTCTTGATCGGTGGCGTGGCTTTTGGCGAGCAGGACAAGCTGATCGACCGGGGCGTAGATGTGCTGATCGCCACGCCGGGCCGCCTGCTGGACCATTTCGAGCGTGGCAAGCTGTTGCTGACAGGGGTCGAGGTGATGGTAGTGGACGAAGCCGACCGCATGCTGGATATGGGGTTCATCCCCGATATTGAACGCATCTTCAACCTAACGCCCTTCACGCGCCAGACCTTCTTTTATTCGGCGACTATGGCGCCGGAAATCGAGCGGATCACCAACACCTTTTTGTCGAACCCGGCCCGCGTAGAAATTGCGCGTCAGGCGACCGCGTCTGAAAATATCAAGCAGGAATTGATCCAACTGCCAGCCGCGCGCCGTGATGCGGCAGGTAAGGTCAAGCGCGACGCTTTGCGCAAGATCATCGAGACCGAAGGCGACACGCTGGAAAACGCGATCATCTTCTGCAATCGCAAGGTTGATGTCGATGTGTTGTCGAAATCGCTGGCCAAGCACAATTTCGATGCAGCGCCCATCCATGGCGATCTGGACCAATCGGTGCGTACCCGCACGCTGGAGAAGTTCCGCAACGGCGAATTGCGCCTGCTGATCGCGTCGGACGTGGCAGCGCGCGGCCTTGATGTGCCCTCGGTCAGCCATGTGTTCAATTTCGACCTGCCCTCGCACCCGGAAGATTACGTGCACCGCATTGGCCGCACGGGCCGCGCGGGGCGGTCGGGCAAGGCGATTTCGCTAATGGTGCCATCGGATCAAAAGTATCTGGACGCGATTGAAGCGCTTTTGCAAAAAACCCTGCCGCGTGGCACGGCACCTGATATGGGGGTTGGTTCTGCCACGCTGCCAGAGTCTGCAGAGGAAACTGCCGAGAAGCCCAAGCGCACCCGTCGTGTGCGCAAGCCTGCCAATGTCAATGCAGAAGCCGTTGAGGCCCCTGCAGTAGAGGTCGCACCTACCAACGTTGCCCCTGCCCCTGCCCCGCAAGCCCTGACGCAGCCAGACCGTCCCCAGCAAGACAAACCAGAGCGCAAGCGCGACCGCCGCGATGGACGAGGCGACGGGCGCAATGACGCGCCGGTGGGCATGGGCGACCATGTGCCCGATTTCCTGATGCGCGAATTCCGCATCGCGTGAAGCTGCTTGACGGAAAACAATAAAACGCGCGAAGTATAAATCCTCGCGCGTTTTTGCATGTAAAGCCTGTCAGCGTTAACCAAACACTATGACAGATCAATCCTCATGTGGATCGTTCTCTGCATCCGTTTGAGTTGCGTGAACAGTGCCGTGCAGATGGTCTGGCGGGCCATAGATTGCATACAGCTTGATGGGTTCATCACCGATATTGGTAATGTTGTGCCAATACCCCGCGGGGACAAAAACGGCCCAGTCATCACTTACATTCTGCTGGAAGTTCAAATCATCCTTGCTTGGTCCCATCTGAACCCTACCCTGCCCCTGCTCCAGCCGCAAAAATTGGTCATGGGTTTCGTGAACCTCTAGCCCGATATCGCCGCCAACCGGTATTGTCATCAACGTCAACTGAAGGTTTTTACCCGACCAACGCGTTGTCCGGAAATTCGTGTTTTCCAGCGTATCCTTCTCGATATCAACGATAAATGGGTTGGGGCCATAATCCTTATCATTTGGCATAGTCGTCACCTCCTGTTAGATTGTCTACACACATTACGATCTATGCATGAATTTCAAGAACACAACCATGCGGTCGGCGAGAAAGCCGCGCGGTTTCCAATCGGCTTGCCTTCCGCTTTACCGATACAGCAGCGACACCTTGTTGTGGAACAAGTGCAGCTTGGCCGGGTCAGCTTTTAGTTTAACCGTCTTGCCACGCAGTTCGGCATGGGTACCCGCCAGCTTGGCCAGAACCGGGTTCGCGTCGGGCGCATCGGGCTTGAAATAGAGCACCGTCAATTCGCCCAAAGCTTCGATCAGGTCGACCTCGCCTTGGTAGAGGTAGTCGTCATCATCGCTGGCGATCAGGTCTTCGGGACGCACGCCCAGATTTACCTTCAACCCCATATCGGCATCGGTGGTCGGGATATTGGCCGTGGCCACACCGCCGCCCGCCAACTGCACGCGGGTCTGTGCGCCAGTTCCAACCACTTCGCCTGCCAGCAGGTTCATTGCCGGAGAGCCGATGAACTGCGCCACGAATTCGCCGTTGGGGCGGTTATACAGCTCCAGTGGG
>CAYNWX010000196.1:0-22457 GCA_964401005.1 uncultured Natronohydrobacter sp. | reverse complement strand
TGCAGCCTCTGCCGCGGCCTTGCCCGACAGCATGGCGTTGTGATTGCCCTTGATGCGCGGCACGTTCACCAGCCCCGCCGAACAGCCCAGCAGTGCGCCACCGGGGAACACCACTTTGGGTATGGACTGGTAGCCACCTTCCGAGATAGCCCGCGCGCCATAGGCCACGCGCTTCCCGCCTTTCAGCAGTTCGGCCACCATTGGGTGATGCTTGAACCGCTGGAACTCGTTATAAGGCGACAAATAGGGGTTTTCGTAGTTCAGGTGGACCACGAAACCCACATAAACCTGATTATTGTCAATGTGGTAGATGAAGCTGCCGCCGCCCGCATTGCTGCCAAGCGGCCAGCCCATGGTATGCGTGACCGTGCCCTCACGGTGCTTGTCCGGGTCGATTTCCCAGATTTCCTTCATGCCAAGGCCGTATTTCTGCGGCTCTTTCCCCTTGGAGAGATCAAACCGCGCGATCACTTCTTTCGAGAGTGAGCCGCGCACGCCTTCAGACAGGAACACGTATTTTCCGTGCAACTCCATTCCCGGCTCGTAGCCGTCGCCGGGGGTGCCATCGGGGTTCTTGCCGAACTCGCCTGCGACCACGCCTTTGACTGCGCCATCCTCGCCATAGACCAGTTCAGAACAAGACATACCGGGGAAAATTTCGACCCCCAGCGCCTCGGCCTGTTCCGCCATCCAGCGGCAGACATTGGCCATCGACACGATGTAATTGCCGTGATTGTTCATCAGCGGTGGCATGGGCCAGTTGGGAACACGAATTTGCCCCGCCTCGCCCAGCATGTAGAAATTGTCCTCGCGCACGGGCACGTTGATCGGAGCACCACGCTCTTTCCAATCGGGCATCAGCGCGTCCAGACCGCTGGGGTCCAGCACCGCGCCCGATAGAATATGCGCGCCCACTTCAGAGCCCTTTTCCAGCACCACCACGCCCATATCAGGATCTAGCTGTTTCAACCTGATCGCAGCAGACAGACCAGCAGGCCCCGCGCCCACGATAACAACATCATATTCCATGGCTTCGCGGTCAGTGGCGGTCATGTTCGCTCCTATCATTGCGCGTGGCGGCATCTTTGCGACATATTCTGTCGCACACCCCTAGCCCGGAACGGGCGGCATGGTCAATGCTTACGCGGCGTTGCAGCACGAACAACCGCCCCATCGCGACAATATGTATCTGAAAGACGAAATTCGCATTGCGCTTGCATTCGGCGCGGCTCTGCGCTCAGATGCGTGCGAGGAACCAGATAGCCCCGGCCCCTGCCGCGGGCTGTCTTTCTATATAGCGTGGGGACGACACATGGAAAAACTGCCTTTGACCCGTGCAGGTCAGCAATTGCTGGATGCAGAGCTCAAGCGCCTGAAATCGGTTGAACGTCCCGCTGTCATCCGCGCCATCGCGGAGGCGCGCGAGCATGGCGACCTTTCGGAAAATGCCGAATACCACGCCGCACGCGAAAAGCAGAGCTTCATCGAGGGCCGGATCAAGGAACTGGAATCGGTCCTGTCGCGGGCCGATGTGATTGACCCGACAAAGCTCTCGGGCAGCATTAAATTTGGCGCCACCGTCAAGCTGGTTGATGAAGACACCGACGAGGAAAAGACTTATCAGCTTGTTGGCGAAGCCGAGGCAGATCTGGAAAAAGGCTTGCTGAACCTGAAATCACCTCTTGCCCGCGCCCTGATCGGCAAGGACGAAGGCGACACCGTCACCGTCAGCACACCGGGTGGCGAGCGTAGTTACGAGATCCTCGAAATCCAGTATATCTAGTGCATGGCCCAGACCCCGCCCCCTGCCGATGACCGCCAAGCCCGCGCGCCTTCGCGCCTTATGGATCGTGGGGTGCTGAGGGCTTTAGCGCTTGGGGTCTGGCTGTTATCGGCGGGCCTGTTCGTTCTGCTGGCTGATTATGACACCATGGACGGCGTTACGCTGGCGATACTGGCGGTTGGGCTTTTCTTGCCCGCAGTCCTGATTTCCATGGTGTTGCTTTTGGCCAATGCCATGGCAGAGATGCGCGCCGAAGCCGGGCAATTACAAGGCAGTATTGACGAATTGCGCCGCACCATGTTGCAACAAGCGGCACCCGCTTCGGACCTACCACCAGAGGCAAAGCAGAAAATAGAGAAATTGAGCGCGCAGGCAGAACAGACCGAAACCCGGCTAACCATGTTCTTCTCGCAGCGCGCCCGCGAGGGTCGCTCCGCGCAACCCGGCCAGCTAGAACCCCAAGCGTTGCTGGCACTGGGGGACATCGACGCGACCCCCGTGGATGCGCTTGACGCTGCTACCCTGATCCGTGCCCTGCACTTTCCCGAAGATGAAAACGACAAGGAGGGCTTCGTTGCCCTGCGCAAAGCCTTGGCAGATGCGCGCATCGCCCCGCTGATTAAAGCCGCGCAGGATGTTCTGACACGGCTGGCGCAAGAAGGCATTTATATGGATGACCTGCGCCCCGACCGCGCGCGCCCAGAATTTTGGCGCGCCTTCGCCCAAGGCACGCGCGGCGCGCTGGTCGCGCCGTTAGGGGGCATCCGGGACCGGTCCTGCCTTGCGCTCAGTTCCGGGCGCATGCGGTCTGACCCAGAATTCCGCGCGGCAGTTCACCTGTTCTTGCGCGAATTCGACAAGGTCCTATCCGGGTTTGAACCCACTGCCGATGACGCCCAGATCGCGGCGCTGTCCGACACCCGTTCCGCACGGGCCTTCATGTTGCTCGGCCGGGTCAGCGGCGTCTTCTCGCGCTGACTTGAATTGCCGCGCGCCGAGCGCTAAGCAAGGTTCACATGTTCACGACTGCGCAGGCGCGCAAAGGCGGCCCCATGACATTCCCCCGCGACTTTTGGCTTGGCTTCCGGGCGGGTCTGCCCTTTTTGCTGGTCATAATCCCCTTCGGCGCGGTATTCGGCGTGGTCGCCACCGAAGCGGGGTTGAACCTGACCCAGACCATGGGCTTTTCCATCATGGTCATTGCTGGTGCCGCGCAATTCGTGGCCGTGCAGCTCATGGTCGAAAACGCGCCTATCTTGATCATTCTGGCGACCTCATTGGCGGTCAATCTGCGCATGGCGATGTATTCGGCCAGCCTTGCCCCGCATTTGGGCAAGATCAATTGGTGGGAACGCGCGGTCGTGTCCTATTTCATGGTGGATCAGGCCTATGCCGCGTCCATCTTGAAATACGAAACAGGGCCGCAGATGACCCCGCGCCAAAAGCTGGCCTATTACATGGGTGTCGTCACCCCGGTTTGCCCCATGTGGTATGTTGCAACCTATGGCGGCGCGGTGCTGGGCGATCTGATCCCGGCAGGCTTGCCCATTGATTTTGCCGTGCCGATCACCTTTCTTGCTCTGATCGTGCCCATGCTGCGCACGCTTGCACATGTGGTGGCGGCGCTCGTCTCTATTGTCGGGGTTCTGGTCTTTTCCTTCGTGCCCTTCAATCTTGGCCTGCTGATCGCAGCACTTCTGGCCATGGTGGCCGGGGCAGAGGTTGAACGCCAGATCAGCAAGAGGGCCGCCCGATGACCCTCACAAATGCGGAAATCTGGCTGGTGATCCTTGGCCTTGGCGCAGGGTCCTACCTGCTGCGCCTGTCGTTTCTGGGCATTATCGGCAACCGTGACCTGCCCGAATGGTTGCTGCGCCACCTGCGCTACACCGCAGTGGCCGTCATGCCCGGTATGATCACCCCGATGATCTTGTTTCCCAATGCAACCGGCGGGCAGTTTGACATGGTGCGGATGGGTGCGGCCATTGCGACCATTGCCATCAGCGTCTGGACACGCAACGCAACGCTGACCATTTTCGGCGGCGCGGCAGTTCTATTCGCGTTGCATTTCCTGATCGCGATTTAGCACTGCACCGGGATTCATGATACCCACCGGGTCCAGCGCGGCCTTGATCGCTCGCATGGCGGCCAGCTTTGTCGGGTCGCCATAACGGGCCAGGTCCGCGGTTTTCAGCCGACCGATGCCATGCTCGGCACTGACCGATCCGCCCATTCGGTGCACCAGGTCATGCACGCAGGTCTTGATCGCGTCGCGCTGGTTTTCATACTCGGTGCGGCTGCGGCCTGTCGTCGGGAACACGTTGTAATGCAGGTTCCCGTCGCCCAGATGCCCAAAGCAGTTGATGCGGAATTCCCCAAGCTTGGCCAAGTCCGGCCCCGCATGTTCAATGAAACGCGGCAGTTCCGACAGCGGTAACGATATATCATGGCTGGAGATCGCGCCGATATGCCGGTTGGCTTCGGGTATCGACTCGCGCAATTGCCAAAATTCGGCGCGCTGCGTTTGATTTTGCGCAACCAGCCCATCGTTGACCAGCCCGCGCTCCACCGCAGCGCTTAACAGATCCTCTGTCAGCGCGGCCAAATCAACGCCCTCGGGCCCGCCGATGTCCAGAAGGACCATCCACGCGGGCAAGTGCGCGAATGGCTGGCGCACCTGCGGCATGGTCTGCGCCAAAAAGGCCAAACCCGTGCCGCTGATCAATTCGAAAGCCGAGATCATGCCCGACAACCGCGCTTGCGCCAAGGCCAGCAGGTCTAGCGCCGCATCGGGACTATCTACAACCAACAGCGCCGCACTTTCGACCCGGTTGCGCGGGAACAGGCGCAAGCTGGCTGCCGTAATAACCCCCAGCGTGCCTTCGGACCCCAGCAGCAAATGGCGCAGGTCATAGCCGGTGTTGTCCTTGCGCAAGCGCTTCAGCCCATGCCAGATCTGACCGCCGGGCAAAACTGCTTCCAGCCCCAGCACCAGATCGCGCGCATTTCCGTAGCGCAGCACGTTCACACCACCCGCATTGGTTGCCAACAGCCCGCCAATCCGCGCCGACCCTTCCGAGGCCAGCGACAGGGGAAAAAGCCGATCCTCTGCCAATGCGGCCGCCTGCACATCGGCCAAAATGACTCCTGCTTCGGCAATCAGCACATTTTCGGACGGGTAGAGCGCACGAATGGCGCGCATTCGCTCCAGCGACACCAAAAGCGGCGCAGGGCCAGCGGGCACAATCTGGCCCCCTACCAGCCCCGTGCCACCGCCATAGGGCACAAGCCCCACGCGCGCAGCGCCGCAAGCGCGCACAAGTGTAGCCACCTCGTCCACGCTGCGCGGCAGGGCAACGGCACCGGCTTGGCCGCACCAGCGCCCGCGCGGCTCTTGCAGATAGCGGGGGTCCGCAGGGCGCAGGGTATCAGGCGGAAGCAGCGCCTCCAACTCGGCCAAAAAGCCCGCGTCACAAGGGTTGAGGGGGTCCGTATTCATAACGTAGATCTTAGCCCCGCCCGCGACGCGCTCAAGGGGCGCGCACGACCCGCGCATAACGGAGCGGAAGGAGCGGGCCTTGCGCTATCCCGCATCGGTCCGGCCACGCCGATCATGGCGCAGATTGGCATAAAGCACATGGGTGCGCCACCGCCCTGCAATCTGCAAATAGCTTTGCGCGACGCCCTCATATTTGAAGCCCGCGCGTTCCAGCACCCCGCGTGATGCCACGTTTTCGGGCAGGCAAGCGGCTTCGATGCGCGACAGGTCCATCGCGGTAAAGGCATGGTGCACGACCGCGCCGATCGCCTCGCGCATGTAGCCTTGGCGCGCAAAGGGGGCGCCCACCCAATAGCCCAAAGTGCCCGCCAAGGCAGGGCCCCGGCGGATATTGTCCAACGTGATCGCGCCCACCAGTTGCGAATCCTCGCGCCGGAAAATGAACAATGGCAGCGCCGTATCCAGCCGGTGGCAGCGCGCTGCCCAGTTCACGCGGTTCAAAAACGCGCGGCGCGACAGGTGGTCATCGGACCAAGTAGGCTCCCACGGGGTCAGGAACCCGGCAGAGGCGCGGCGCAGGTCTGACCATGGGCGATAATCCACATGTTGCGGCAAGCGCAGAACCAGACGTTCACTGTCCAGTTGCAGCTTGGGCCGCCGTCCCAGCATCAGGCCGCCAGTCTTGCTTGCAGTGCCGCCAGATCGGGTGCCGCGTCTACTGGTCCATAAAGCGCCATCGCCCCCTTGCCGTCACCGATAAGGCTTTCGGCATGGGCGCGCACACCGACCACGCTGACCGCGTCGATCTTGGCGATTGCTTCGGACAAGTCCGGCACACGGCCCCAGATGGACAACAGTTTCGCCAAGCGTTCTGCGCGCGCAGAGGGGCTTTCCAACCCCATCAGCAGCCCGGCTTTCATTTGCGCGCGGGCGCGCGCGACTTCGGCTTCGGACATATCTTCTGCGGCGCGCTTCAATTCGTCCATGGTCAGAAGCGCAAGGTCTGCGACCTGATCGGCACCAGTCCCCGCATAGATCGTGATCATGCCGGTATCGGCGTAAGCCCCCGACTGCGCGAACACCGTGTAGCACAGCCCCCGTTCCTCGCGCAGGCGCTGGAACAAACGCGAGGACATGGACCCGCCAAGCGCGCCCGAGAACACCTGCGAGGTGTAGAAATCGGCATGGCGATAAGCGGGCGCTTCCAGAGCGAAGGTGAAATGCGCCTGCTCCAGCGCACGGGTCTCACGCCGCTCGCCCATGGCAAAGCAAGCAGGGTCGATATTGGCCTGCGGTTTCGGGGCCAGATGCCCAAACAAGGGTTCGGCCAGCCGCACCAGCACGTCATGGTCCACCGCGCCCGCCGCCGAGAGGATCATCTGGCCCGGCCCGTAATGGCTGGCGACAAAGCCGCGCAGATCCGTGGCATCAAAGCCTTGCACGGCGGCACTTGGCCCCAAAATAGGCCGCCCGATGGGCTGGCCGGGATAGGCAACCTCTTGCAGCCAGTCGAATACGATATCGTCCGGCGTATCCAAGGCCTGCCCGATCTCTTGCAGGATGACGCCGCGCTCGACCTCTATCTCGCGGGCATCAAAGGCCGGATTCAGCACGATATCGGCCAGCACATCCAGCGCCAGCGCCACATCGGCGCGCAGAACACGGGCATAGAACGCCGTCATCTCGCGCGAGGTATAGGCGTTTATATAGCCGCCCACATCCTCGATTTCCTCGGCTATTTGCAGTGCGCTGCGCCGCGCGGTGCCCTTGAAGGCCATATGTTCCAGAAAATGTGCGATGCCGTTTTGCTCTGCCCGCTCGTGGCGCGCGCCAGCTTCTACCCACAGCCCAACAGCGGCGGATTCCAACGTGGGCATATGTTCGGTGACAATACGAAAGCCGTTCGGCAGCGTCGTGGTCTGGATGGTCATGCGGTGCGGTTCTCGCGGATATGGGCTTCTATAGCGGCAAGGTCGTTTGGCAGGCGCGTCACGCGCTCCGGGCGATCGAACAGGTCGGCCATGCGCTCGGGCAATGGGGGCCGGATGCCGGTCGCCCGTTCCACTGCGTCGGGGAACTTGGCCGGGTGCGCGGTGGCCAGCGTAACCATCGGCGTGGCCGACAGATAGGTTTCGGCCACATGCACGCCCACGGCGGAATGCGGGCACAGCACTTCGGCTGTGTCCTGCGCGGTGCGGGTGATGGTGGCCATCGTCTCATCCTCGGATGCGCGGCCAGATGCGAAAGTCTCGCGCAGGAATTCCAGTGCACCTTGGCTGATCTGGAACCCGCCGCCCGATTTTAGCTCGTCCATCAACTGCGCCACGGCGGTTCCATCGCGCCCGTAAGCATCGAACAACGCGCGCTCAAAATTGGAACTGACCTGAATATCCATCGACGGGCTGATCGACGGCTTGACGCCGTCGGTCACATAACCGCCGCTCGCCAAAGCGCGGTGCAGAATGTCGTTCTGGTTCGTAGCGATCACCAGCTTCTCAATCGGCAGGCCCATGGCGCGCGCGATGTAGCCCGCGAAGATATCGCCGAAATTTCCGGTGGGCACGGTAAAGCTGACCGGGCGGTGCGGCGCGCCAAGGCTGACCGCGGCGGAGAAATAATAGACCACCTGCGCCAGAACTCGCGCCCAGTTAATGCTGTTGACACCCGCCAGCCCCACCTCATCCCGGAAGGTGAAGTCGTTGAACATGTCCTTGACTAGCGCCTGACATGTGTCGAAATCGCCATCAACCGCCAGCGCGTGCACGTTGGCTTCGGTCGGCGTGGTCATCTGGCGGCGCTGCACATCCGACACGCGGCCATGCGGGTAGAGGATGAACACATCCACGTTTTCAAGGCCCCGAAATGCTTCGATTGCCGCCGACCCGGTATCGCCGGACGTGGCCCCCACGATGGTCACGCGCTGCCCGGAACGCTTGAGCGCGGCTTGAAACAATTGCCCGATCAGCTGCATGGCAAAGTCTTTGAAAGCCAGCGTCGGGCCGTGGAACAGTTCCAGCAGGAAATGGTTTGGCGCAAGCTGCTTTAGTGGCGCGCGGGCCGGGTGGCCGAAGCCCGCATAGGCGCGGGCAATGATCTCGCGGAACTCTGCGTCGGTAAAGGCCGCGCCAATGAAGGGGCGCATGATCAGAAACGCCTGCTCTTCATAGCTCAGACCCGCAAGGCTGGCGATTTCCGATTGCTTCATCGGCGGCACATGGTCGGGCAGGTATAGCCCACCATCACGAGCCAGCCCGGTCAGCATGGTCGCTTCAAAATCCAGCACCGGCGCGGTGCCACGGGTCGAGATATATTGCATGTCAGAACCGATCCTCAGTCGCGTTGCGCCCTGATACGCCACAGAAAGAACAGTGTCATCCCCACCCAAGCAAGCGCCATCAGAAACCATTGCACGGCATAGCCCATGTGGTTGTCGGGGATCGACACGCCATCGACAGGCATGGGGCGGATCTGGGGATGCGGTGGCTGGCTGGCGCTGAGCACGAGCATCACAGGCTCTGCGCCCAGATGGGTGGCCAATGGGCCGGTGTCGCGAGCGAAAAACAGATCGCGGGCGGCGTCATAACCGGGGGTGAAGCTGTCGGCATCGTTGGGCCATTGCAGGTTGCCGACCAAAATTTGTGGCGCGGCACTTGGTGCGGGCAATTCTGTGCGCAACACTTCGGGCAGGAAGCCACGATCCACCAAAACGCGGCGCCCCGCGTCGGTTTCGAAAACCCCGATCACGCGAAAGCCCGGCCCCTGTCCTTTGAAAGCGGACAAAACGAAGGTTTGCCGTGGCAAGAACGCCCCTTCGACCTGCACGGGGCGGTAATTGTCGGCCTCTGGCGTAGGGTTTTCGGGTAGCGCTCCCGGTGCCCCGACCAGCCGCGCTTCCATATCCGCGACCAACGCGGCTTTCTGGCCCGCGCGGTCCAACTGCCACACGCCGAGCGAGACCAGAATCACAGTCCCCACCAGACCGAACAACGCAGGCAAAATCATGCGACGGATCAAGAGTTGCTCCAGTTTGCTGCAATGGAAAAGCGCGCGCCCGAAGGCCCGCGCTTTGCATTTGCTGACATTTGGTAGGGCTTACATACCCCAGATATACACCGCGAAGAACAAGAACAACCAGACGACATCGACGAAGTGCCAATACCAAGCTGCCGCTTCAAAACCGACATGGCGTTCCGCCGTGAAATGGCCCGCGCGAACCCGGAACCAGCAGATTGCCAAGAAGATTGTCCCGATAATGACGTGGAAGCCGTGGAAGCCGGTCGCCATGAAGAAATTGGCAAAGAACACGTCACCCGCGAAGCTATAGTCACGATGGTTGACCAGATAAGCGTATTCATAGGCCTGCAACCCGGTAAAGGCGATGCCTAAAAGCACCCCGATCAGCAGCCCGAGTTCGACATTCTTGCGGGTGCCACCATGCACAAGCTCGTGGTGCGCCCAAGTCACGGCACATCCTGACAGCAGAAGAACCAGCGTGTTAATCAGCGGCAACTCAAACGCGTTGACCGAGTAGATGTAGGGTTGGACGTATTCGGTCCCTATATACTCATACATCGGGTACATGGCGTGCTTGAAGAAGCTCCAGAACCATGCGGCAAAGAACATCACTTCGGACATGATGAACAGGATGAAGCCATAACGCAGGCCGATGGTCACGACAGGTGTATGGTCGCCCGCATGGCTTTCGACGATGACATCTTTCCACCATTCGAACATCACATACAAAACACCAGCCAAGCCCATCAGGAAAAGCCAAGGGCCGTTGTCATGCATCCAGAGCACGGCGCCGAACAGCATGATGAAGCCCGACAACGCCGCCACAAAGGGCCAGATCGACGGGGGCAAAACGTGGTAATCGTGGTTTTTTGCGTGGGCCATTGTCAGCAGTTCCCTAGGGTTTGGTCTGATCTTGTGTCAGCTTGGCTTAGTTGGTCACGACCTCTGCCGGGGTATAATCCTCGGGTATATCGGTCGCGTGGAAGGTGTAGGACAGGGTAATCGTATGAACCGTTTTGGCATCGCGGTCGGTCACGATCTCTGGGTCGACAAAATAGGTGACGGGCATCAGTACGGTTTCACCCGGTTGCAACACCTGCAATTCGAAGCAGAAACAGTCGATCTTGGTAAAGAAGCGCCCTGCTTCATAAGGCGTGACGTTGTAACTGGCTGTCCCCGCGATTGGATGGTCGGTGGGATTGTGCGCCTCGTAAAAAGCAAGCCCGGTTTCGCCAATCCGTAATTCCATCGTGCGTTCGACGGGTTTGAAACTCCACGGGAAATCACGCTCGACCGAGGCATCGAAACGCACGCGCATGGTCTGGTCAAGTATCACTTCACCCGCGGCGCTAGCGGTATTCGTCGTGCCACCATAGCCGGTTACGCGGCAGAACAGATCGTAAAGCGGTACCGACGCCCAGCCCAAGCCCGCCATGAAGGTCACAACGGCAAGGGTTTGCATCAGCGTCTTTTGCTTGCCGGTCATATGCGCGAACAGGGCCATCACTCCTCCGCCGGGATAATGGTGCTTGGGTCCAGTGCAGGGCGATAGGTGTGATCGAAGGCTTCGATGGTGCCGCCGCCTGACACTTTCGCAATCGTCAGCCCGAAGACCAGCGCGATGAAGGCCAGAAGCACCAGTGCAAGCCCGACATTGCGGCCCGAGCGGCGCTTATGCAGCGGATGTTCGCGAGCAATCGACATCAGAGCATCTCCACAAGGTTAAAGCGCGCGGCAAATTCGGCATAGGCGGGCAGGTTGCGCAGGGCGGCCTCTGCAATCAATGCACCGAACAGGATGAAGAGGTAGTAAAGCGAGAACCGGAACACGCGCTTTTCGGTCGCATAATTGTCCGCCTCGGCCTGCACCTCGTCGCGCTTCCAGATATCCCACGCGCCCCTCAGGAACCCAAGGCTCAGCCATAGCGCGGCGGCCATGTAGACAGGCCCGCCAATGCTGGTCAGTCCGGTGGCCACGGCAACAGGGAGCAGCGCAACGGTGTAGACCAAGATGTGCGTACGTGTCGCGCGGCGGCCATGAGTGACCGTCAGCATGGGCACTTTGGCTTCATGGTAGTCAGATTTCATGAAGAGCGCCAGTGCCCAGAAATGCGGCGGCGTCCACATGAAAATAAGAAGGAACATCAAGCACGCTTCGACGCTGATGCTGCCGGTGACGGCAACCCAGCCGATCATTGGCGGGAAAGCCCCTGCCGCGCCACCGATGACGATATTCTGCGGCGTCGCGCGTTTCAGCCACATGGAGTAGATCACGACATAGAAGAAAATCGTGAAGGCCAGTAGCGCGCCCGCTAACGCGTTCGTCGCCAGCCAAAGCATGATGACCGAAATAGCGGCAAGCGTCATGCCTATTGCAAAAGCTTCATCCTCTGTCACCTTGCCAGCCGGAATGGGGCGCTTGGCGGTGCGCTTCATGACCGCGTCTATATCGGCATCCCACCACATATTCAGTGCGCCAGACGCCCCACCGCCCAAAGCGATGAAGATGATCGCGGCCAACCCTTCGACCGGGTGCAACCCACCCGGCGCAACCAGAAGGCCGCTGAGCGCCGTGAACACGACCAATGTCATCACGCGCGGCTTTAGCAGTGCGACATAGTCGCGGAACTCGGCCTCTGGCTGGCGAGCCTGCGTAAAATCTGCGCGAATGTCGGTCATGCTATGCTATCCGGTCGGGCTTGGGGCAAAGGCTTATCGGGCAGCGGCAAGCTGGACGCGATCACGCACGTCTGCTTCCCAAGAACCTTCAGCAAATTGTGCGCCCTGACGCTCCAGCCACGCGACATACTCTTCTTCGCTGACAGCTTTGACGGTGATAGGCATGTATGAGTGATTGATCCCGCAAAGCTCTGAGCACTGGCCGAAATAGACGCCCTCTTCATCGACATTGAACCACAACTCAGCTAACCGCCCGGGCACGCCGTCTTGCTTCACGCCGAAGGCGGGCATGGCCCAAGAATGGATCACGTCTGCTGCGGTCACCTGCACGACGATATCCTTGCCCACCGGCACGACCATCGCCGTATCTGTAGCCAGAAGATAAAGGTCTTGGGTGTAGCCATATTCCTCCAACTCTTCGCGTTGCAGCATGAAGCTGGAGAACTCGACACCGTGGTCGACATACTCATACCCCCAATACCATTGGAACCCGGTGGTTTTGATGGTCACGTCGGCCTCTGGCATTGTTTGCTCGTACCGCAAAGCCGGGAAGCTGAAAAACGCGATCACCAACAGAATCAGCGCGGGTATCGCGGTCCAAGCCACTTCCAACGGCGAATTATGCGTGAATTTCGCTGGCGTGGGGTTTGCCTTGCGGTTGTGGAAGACGATTACCCAGATCAGCAGCGCGGTCACGAAAATTGTGATTGGCACGATGATCCACAGCAGCAGGTTGTCCAGAAAAACAACGCTGCTAGCGACGGACGAGGCAGGGTCTTGCAGCGCAATGCCGCCGGGCACGGGCGCGCCGCGCACTGGCAACTCTGGCAATTGGTTGTCAGCCCAGGCAGCTGTGGCGGTCAGGGCGCAAGCGGCTGTGACGGCCGCATTGGTCATGGCGGAAAGAAGGCGCATGGTCGGTTCCCGTTTTATGCGGCTTTTCGCCGCGTTCTATCCGGCATGGTCACACAATTCGATGTATGCCATGGAATTCCGTTGAGCTTTCCCTTTCTAAAACCATATTACACATCTCAGAACAAGCAAAACCACCGCGAAACATTGCGATTTAATGATCTATGTCAAAGACAGGGTCACCGATCCGGCGCTGCACCGCAGCAAATATCGTGAAAGAACAGAGGCCAAAATGACGCAGACCGATTTCCGCCCCTTTGACAGCTTTCTGGACGAAGGGCAGGCCTTGGCCGAATTGCGTGCCGCAACCGATGGCGCCGACGATGGAGAATTGTTTCTGGAGCGCCGTGTATCCGAATCGCTCAGCTTTGATGATGGGCGCGTGAAATCGGCCAGCTACAACGCGGCAGAGGGGTTTGGCCTGCGCGCCGTGCGCGACGAAGTGACAGGCTACGCGCACAGCACCCATATGACGATCGAGGCTTTGCGCCGTGCCGCACAAACCGCCCGCTTGGCCGTGGGCGCGGGTGGCGGCACCTTGGCCGACGCGCCTCAAGCGACGAACCAGAAGCTTTACCGCGACATCGACCCGGTGTCAGAAGTGGCTTTCGCCGCCAAGATCGACCTGTTGCGAGAGATTGACGATTACCTGCGCGCCGCCGACCAGCGCGTGGTGCAGGTGTCGGTAGCATTGGCCGCCACGCGGCAGGAAATCGAAATTCTGCGCCCAGAAGGCACTCGATTGCGCGACGCGCGACCCATGGCGCGGCTGAATATCTCTGTCATCGTGGAACAGGACGGGCGGCGCGAATCTGGCGGCATGGGTGGCGGCGGGCGGTCGGAACTGTCGGCGCTTATGGCACGCGATTATTGGCAACCCGTCGCGAAAGAGGCCCTGCGCGTGGCACTTGTGAACCTGCGCGCCGGCCCTGCACCGGCGGGTGTGATGGATGTTGTGCTTGGCCCCGGCTGGCCCGGTATCTTGCTGCACGAAGCCATCGGTCATGGGCTGGAAGGTGATTTCAACCGCAAGGGCAGTTCTGCCTTTGCCGGCCTGATGGGCCAGCAAATTGCCGCTCCCGGCGTGACTGTACTGGATGACGGCACCTTGCCCGACCGGCGCGGGTCACTGACCATCGACGACGAAGGCACGCCATCGGCCCGCAACGTGCTGATCGAGGATGGCAAGTTGGTGGGCTACATGCAGGACCGCCAGAACGCGCGGCTGATGGGCGTGGCCCCGACCGGTAACGGGCGGCGCGAAAGCTACGAACACGCCCCCATGCCCCGTATGACCAATACTTACATGCAGGCGGGCGATAGCGATCCGGCCGATATTCTGGCCGGGCTGAAGGATGGCATCTATGCCGTGGGCTTCGGCGGAGGGCAGGTGGATATCACCAACGGCAAATTCGTGTTTTCCTGCACCGAAGCGTATCGCGTGCAGAATGGCCAAGTGGGTGCGCCGATAAAAGGGGCGACGCTCATCGGGGATGGGGCGACCGCACTTACCAAGATTCGCGCGGTGGGCAATGACCTCCAACTGGACCCCGGCATCGGAACCTGCGGCAAGGCAGGGCAATGGGTGCCCGTGGGCGTTGGTCAGCCTACGCTGATGATCGGCGGTCTTACTGTGGGCGGCAGCGCGGCCTGACACCGCGTAACCACAGAATGCCCGCGAAAATGTCGGACAATAGGTCAAGGCACATTGTGACCAACGAGCGAATGTCATAACGTTCGCGGCACAGTGTTGTTCAGGGGCCTGCCACATGCTCGACCTCGCGCTCGCCAATCTACTTTCGCCGATTGTTTTATCCTTCGTGCTGGGCTTGGGTGCTGCACTGGCGAGGTCGGATTTGTCGGTACCCGAAGCAGTGGCGAAGGGCATCTCGATTTATCTTCTCTTCGCCATCGGTTTCAAAGGCGGCGTCAGCCTTGCCGAACACGGAATTGACCTGACCCTTGGGCTAAGCTTGCTGGCAGGGGTGGTTCTGTCCTTTGCATTGCCGCTGATCGGATTTGCAATGCTACGCATTCTGTCGGGTATGTCGCGCACCGACGCGGCGGCGGTCACGGGGCATTATGGCTCTATCTCTATTGTGACATTCGTTGCAGGCACCACAGTCCTGAAAGACGCAGGTATCGCGTCCGAAGGCTACATGGTGGCCGTGGCCGCCGCGATGGAAGCACCCGCTATACTGTCGGCGCTCTGGCTGATCTCGAAAGGGTCTGAAGAAACCGACATGAGCGCGGATTTGTGGCGCGAAATCCTGTTGAATGGGTCCATTGTGCTGCTGCTGGGGGCTTTCGCCATCGGGATCGCGACTGGCACAGACGGGCTGGCGCGGATCGAATCCTTCATCGTCTCGCCGTTTCAGGGGGTATTGTGCATCTTCCTGCTGGATATGGGTCTTATCGCGGGGCGCGGGTTGCGGCAAGCGGGCGTGCTAGATCGCGGGGCCATCGCCTTCGGCCTGCTGATGCCGCTTGTCGGCGCAAGTGCCGGATTTTTGGCGGCCCTTCTGGTCGGGCTGTCGACCGGGGGAACGATGTTGCTGATGACACTTTCCGCTTCGGCCTCTTATATCGCGGTCCCGGCGGCTATGCGCGTGGCCGTGCCGCAAGCCAACCCCTCCATCTATCTCACACTCGCACTTGCCGTGACATTCCCCTTCAATCTGGTTCTGGGAATACCGCTTTACCTGACCGTCGCCCAAAGCCTTACAGGATCGTGACATGCAGACACATCTCGCCAAACGGGTCGAAATCACCATCGAACAGGTGATGCTCAACCGCCTGACAGATGCACTGGAAAAAGCCGATGTCACGGGCTGGTCCGTGCTGCCGGTGCAAGGGGGATCGGGCCGCTCTGGCACATGGAGCCGCGAGGGCCAGATCAGCCGTGGAACGGGAATGGTGCAAGTGGTGTGTCTAGTGCGGCCCGAAAAGCTGGACCCGCTTCTGGACGCCGCTTTCAGCGTCGTGAAGCGACATATCGGGGTGGTCTGCGTGACAGATGCCCAAGTGCTGCGCGCCGAACGTTTCTGACCCCTAACGCCCGCCCAGTTGCACCACCACCGCGCCCGCCGCGATCATGACCATAAGCGCCAATTTGCGCGGGCCGACCCGCTCTTTCAGAATGAACCAGCCAATCAGCGCAGCAAAGACGGTCGAGGTTTCGCGCAGCACCGCCGATTCGCCCACGCGCCCAACCAACGTGGCCAGCATGACACCACCAAAGCTAACATAGGCCACGACAGCCCCAATCGCCCCTCGAAGCGCCAAGGGTCCAGGCGCAGGCGCGTCGGCCATGCGGCGATATCGCCACCAGCCAATAATCGCGAAATCAACCGAGCTAAATAAGAAAAACCAAACCAGAAAGCGCAAAGGGTCGCCCGACAACCGAATGGCCCATGCATCATAGGTCGTATAAGCCGCCACCAGTGCGCCACCGGCCATGGCACAAAGAAGGCCCAGCTTCAGCGCGCGCAAGTCCAGCGTTTCTTCCGACAGGTTGCGTAGCGCCAGAAGCAGAATGCCGCCCGACAGCAACCCGACACCCAGCCATTGCACCGCCCCATAGCTTTCATTGAACACGACCATCGCGGCCAGCACGGTGACAATCGGACCCGTGCCGCGAACCACGGGGTAAACCACCGTGTAGGCCGCGCGCTCATAGGCCAGCGCCATAGTCAGTTTGTAGAAGAAATGTAGGCCAACCACGCCCAACAGCACCGGCCACATCTCTGGCGGGGGCATCCCGGCCCAAAAAATCGCCAAGGGCAGGGACAGTGCCACCGTCGCCCCGTCAATAGCACCGCGTGTCAACCACGGGTCATGGGCACCCTTTTGAAGCGCCCCGAACGTGGCATGCGAGACGGCAGAAATCAGCGCAAGAATGGTGGCCAGTCGCGCGCCCTCTGACGTGCCTACCAGCGATAGCAGCCAGTCGGTCATGCGCCGAACCGCCCTATTTTAGTTAACATGTGAGCGGTCTAATCCCGCGCGCGGAGCTTGGCAAGCCTCAGCCCTTGCGCGCGGCCTTTTCATCCAACCCGGAGGTGCCCTCGCGGCGGGCCAGTTCGGCTTCGATCTCGGCAAGCGTCACATCATGCGCGGCGCACATGACCAGCAGGTGGTAGAGCACATCCGCCGCTTCCGAGGTCAAGCGCGCGCGGTCGCCTTTGACCGCTTCGATGACCGCCTCGATGGCCTCTTCCCCAAACTTTTCAGCGCATTTTTCCGGTCCTTTGGCCAGAAGCCTGGCGGTCCACGAACTTTCCGGGTCTGCGCCCTTGCGCGCGGCGATGGTTGCGGCCAACCGCTCCAGCGCGCTCATGACAGCCTCACCGGAATGCCGGCAGCAGCCATATGTTCCTTAGCCTGCCCGATGGTGAATTCGCCGAAATGGAAGATGCTCGCCGCAAGTACAGCACTTGCGCCGCCCTCCGTCACGCCTTCGACCAAATGGTCCAATGTGCCCACCCCGCCAGACGCGATCACGGGCACCCCCACCGCATCGACAATCGCGCGGGTCAGCGGCAGGTTAAACCCCGCCCGCGTCCCGTCGCGGTCCATGCTGGTCAGAAGGATCTCCCCCGCACCCTTGGCCGCCACGGTTCGGGCAAACTCCACCGCGTCAATCCCCGTGGGCTTGCGCCCGCCATGAGTGAAAATCTCCCACTTGCCGGGGCTGACGGTTTTGGCATCTATCGCCACCACAATGCATTGGCTACCAAAACGGTCGGCGGCGCGCGCGACCACATCAGGGTCAGCGACGGCGGCGGAATTGAAGCTGACCTTGTCCGCGCCTGCCAGCAGCAATGCCCGCACATCTTCCGGCGTGCGCACCCCCCCGCCCACGGTCAGCGGCATGAAGCATTGCTCTGCCGTGCGCGTGACCAGATCGAACATCGTGCCGCGGTTTTCATGCGTGGCGTGAATATCCAGAAAGCACAGCTCATCCGCGCCCGCCGCGTCATAGGCGCGCGCGGCTTCCACCGGGTCGCCCGCATCGCGCAGGTCCACGAAATTTACGCCTTTGACGACACGGCCATCGGCCACGTCCAGACAGGGAATGACACGGGTTTTCAACATAGGCCCGTCATAGCCCGCGCCCTGCTTCTGCGAAAGAGCCATTTGATAAGGATCAAGGACAGGCCCACCGGAAAGCAACATACTTATTTGGTCGATGGAGGACACATCATGCGCGATTTGACAGGACGCACCGCCCAACTTGAAGCCCGCCGCGCCGAACTTATTGCTCGGATGCGCAGCCTTGATGCCGAGCTGGATACGCATGGCGACCCGGATTGGGAAGAAAATGCGACCGAACACGAACAAGACGAGGCCCTCGAAGCACTTGGCCTATCCGCGCAGGCAGAGTTACGTATGATCGACGGCGCGCTGTCGCGCTTGGCAGCGGGAGAATATGGAATCTGCGTGCGCTGTGGGTCAGACATCAGCGAGGAACGTTTGGACCTATTGCCAGCAACCCCGTTTTGTCGCGATTGCGCACGGTAGCTTGTCTTGAACGGCGGCCCGCGCTATGCGCGTGCCATGCTGGATCAGAACACAAATCGCCCCAACTTGCCGCCAGAAATCGCGCGGCGCCGCACCTTTGCGATCATCTCGCACCCCGATGCGGGAAAGACCACGCTGACCGAAAAATTCCTGCTGTTCGGTGGGGCTATCCAGATGGCAGGGCAGGTCCGCGCCAAGGGCGAGGCACGGCGCACCCGGTCGGACTTCATGCAGATGGAAAAGGATCGGGGCATTTCGGTCTCGGCCTCTGCCATGTCCTTCGACTTTGCAAACTACCGCTATAATCTGGTCGACACGCCCGGCCACTCGGACTTCTCCGAAGACACCTATCGGACCCTGACCGCCGTGGATGCCGCGATCATGGTGATTGACGGGGCAAAGGGTGTCGAATCTCAGACCCGCAAGCTGTTCGAAGTGTGCCGACTGCGCGATCTGCCCATCTTGACCTTTTGCAACAAGATGGACCGCGAAAGCCGCGATACGTTCGATATAATAGATGAAATCCAGCAGAACTTAGCAATCGACGTGACGCCCGCAAGTTGGCCCATCGGCATGGGCGCGGATTTCATCGGCTGCTACGACCTGATCAACGACCGGCTGGAATTGATGGACCGCGCCGACCGCAACAAGCGCGGCGAAAGCGTGGTCCTGAACGGGCTGGACGATCCGCGCATGGAACAATATGTGCCCGCCACGCAGCTTGCCACTTTGCGCGAAGAGGTCGCCATGGCCCGCGAATTGCTGCCGCCCCTGAACCCGAAATCGGTGCTCGAAGGGCATCTGTCGCCCATCTGGTTCGGCTCTGCCATCAACTCTTTCGGGGTGAAAGAATTGATGGACGGCATCGCCACCTATGCCCCCGCGCCACAGATCCTGCGCGCGGAATCGCGCGAGGTCGCGCCCGAAGAAAAGCCCGTCACCGGCTTCGTGTTCAAGGTTCAGGCGAATATGGACCCAAAACACCGCGACCGCGTGGCCTTTGTGCGGCTGGCATCCGGGCATTTCGAGCGCGGCATGAAACTGCTGCATGTGCGGTCGAAAAAGCAGATGGCGGTGGCCAACCCCGTTCTGTTTCTGGCCGCCGACCGCGAAGTGACGGAAGAGGCATGGGCAGGTGACATCATTGGCATCCCGAACCACGGGCAGTTGCGCATTGGCGACGCGCTGACCGAGGGCGAAGCGCTGCGCTTCACCGGCATCCCGTCTTTCGCCCCGGAATTGTTGCAAGCCTGCCGCGCTGGCGACCCCCTGAAGGCCAAGCACTTGGACAAGGCATTAACGCAATTTGCAGAGGAAGGCGCTGCGAAAGTGTTCAAGCCTGCCTTTGGGTCAGGCTTTGTTGTCGGCGTGGTTGGCCAATTGCAATTCGAGGTTCTGGCCAGCCGGATCGAACTGGAATACGGCCTGCCAGTGCGGTTTGAGCCAACGCAATTCACCTCTGCCCGCTGGGTCCAAGGGTCTCAGGCAGCAGTGGATGCCTTCGCGGCTGCGAACAAGCAACACATGGCCACCGACAGCGATGGCGATCCAGTCTTCATGACCCGCTTGCAATGGGATATTGACCGCGTGGCCCGTGACTATCCGGATGTAAAGCTGACCGCGACCAAGGAAATGCTCGTCTGACTAAGGTAGCTTTGCGCAGCAAACACCTTGCACAGCACGCGCGACCTGAACTTGTCTTGTCGAAGGCGAACAATCAGCACACGGCCCCTTCAACAACGAAGAAGCCACTTCTGATTTCATCCTTGCGAAAATATCCTCAGAGGGTGAATTGGGCGTAGCCCAAGAGGGGGCGCGAGCGCCCCCTGAGCGTCAGTAGCTGCGAATCAACCCCACAAGCCGCCCTTGCACCTTCACGCGCGAAGCAGACAGCAATCGGGTTTCATAGGCCGGGTTCGCCGCTTCCAGCGCGATCATGCCTTCTACTCGGCGGAACCGTTTCAGCGTCGCTTCAAGATCATCCACCAAGGCCACAACGATATCGCCGTTATCTGCGGTCGTCTGCTCGCGGATCACGACGATATCACCATCATTGATCCCAAGATCAATCATCGAATCGCCCTGCACTTCCAGCGCATAATGCTCCCCCCTGCCGGACAGCATGGCCCCCGGCACGGCAATGTCGCGCATGGGTTCGCTGATTGCTTCAATCGGCGTACCTGCCGCAATGCGCCCCATGACCGGAAGGGCCAGCGCAGCGGCCTCAACAGCCATGGCATGCGGAGGCGGAGCCGCGCGCGCTTGCACGCCACCGTCAATCAGCTTCGCCTCGAACCCGGATTTACCAAGCGCGTCTGGCAATTTCAGCACCTCGATTGCCCGCGCGCGATGCGGCAGGCGACGGATGAAACCGCGTTCTTCCAGCGCCGTGATCAGCCGGTGAATGCCCGATTTGGAGCGCAGATCAAGCGCATCCTTCATCTCGTCAAAAGAGGGCGCAACGCCTTCATTTTCCATCCGATCATGGATCAGCTTGAGCAATTCGATCTGCTTGCGTGTCAGCATTGTGCTGCCTTTCCAATGGGCCCACCTGACGCTATGTTCTAACTCTGTTCTTGCTACAGGTCAAGCGCGATATACCGCATTTGTTCACCCGCCTTGCGGGCCGGATCGTTGACCGGGCGCACCAAAAGCGCGTTGGCCTCTGCCATCAAAGACAACAACGCGCTGTCTTGGCTTGCAACCGGGTCAATCGTACCGCCGGGGCCAAGCGTGGCGCGCATATAATGCGCACGCGGGCCGTTCGCGGGCAGATCGCAAGCAAGTGCGCCGCTAGACGTGGGCAGCGGGTAGTGCCCCAACCCTTGCAGGGCGCGCAACGCGGGCCGCATGAACAGATGTCCGCAGACGATGGAGGACACCGGGTTCCCCGGCAGGCCCAGAAGCACTGCCTGCCCCAGACGCCCGGCCATCAACGGTTTACCCGGACGCAGCGCGACCTTGTAGAAAGCGCGTTCAGCCCCCATCGCATCGGCCACAGGCCCAACAAGGTCATGGTCGCCCACCGACGCGCCGCCAATGGTCACGATCATGTCCGCGCCTTGGGCCAGTTCGAACACCGTGCGCAAACTCGCTTCGGTATCGCGCGCAATGGGCAGGATGCGGGCGGATGCGCCTTCGGCCTCTGCCATCGCTTTCAGGGCAAAAGCGTTCGACGCGATGATCTGGTCTTCGCGCGGATGCTCGCCCGGCATGACCAACTCGTCACCCGTCGCTATGATAGCCACATCGGGACGGCGCGAAACCGTCACCTCGGCATGGTTCATCGCGGCAATCAGGCTTAGGTCCACACCGCGCAACCGGCGGGGCGCGCTGATCTGGTCACCGGCGCGGAAATCCTGACCACGGGGACGGATATGCGGGCCGTTTGTCAGATTGTCCTGCAACGTGATCGTATCGCCGTCGCGCGCCACGTCTTCCTGAATCACGCCCTGAGTGGCCCCATCAGGCACAGGCGCGCCGGTAAAGATGCGCACGGCCTGCCCTGGTCCGACTTGGCCGGTGAACATATGCCCTGCCGCGGCGTCACCAATAACAGTGTAATGATTGCCCGGCGCTACCTCGCCCACGACTGCATAGCCATCCATCGCTGAAGAGGCGAAGGGCGGCTGGTCACGGTCGGCGCGCACAGGCGCGCGCAACACGCGGCCCGCAGCTTGGGACAGCGCCACGTTTTCCGTGGGCAGCGGGTCGGTCAGCGCAAAAACCCGCGCCAGCGCTTCGTCGACAGAGATCATGCGCCCGCCTCATACCGCCCGGATTTGCCACCGTCCTTCAGCACCACTTGGGTGTCCAGAATGCGCATGGATTTCTCGGCGGCTTTTAGCATGTCATAGATTGTCAGCGCCGCGACAGAGGCCGCCGTTAGCGCCTCCATCTCGACGCCCGTCTTGCCCGTGGTGCGCACTTCGGCCCGAATACGGATACCGGGCAGGGTTTCGTCCACCTCTAGGTCCACCGCGACCTTGGTGATGGGCAGGGGATGGCACAGCGGGATCAGGTCAGCGCAACGCTTCGCGCCCATGAT
>CAYNWX010000195.1:0-10174 GCA_964401005.1 uncultured Natronohydrobacter sp. | reverse complement strand
CCCTTTTCGTGACAAAAACCACCCGCTACATCTGCGTGTTCAGGTCTTTCAACAGCCGCCCGTGCTGGCGCACTTCTGCCAGCACATCGCCAAAGGTTTCCAGCCCTTTGGCTTGCAACATCGGTAGCAGCTTCAAGAACGCATCCGCCGTGGCCACCGTGTCACCGATGGCGGTATGCCGCGCCTCTTCCGGGATGGTTATGCCCAGCCGCGCGGTCAGCGCATCCAGCGAATGCTGTTCCAACTGGCCATAGACCACCGCCGACAGCAGCACCGTGTCCAACACCGGATGGTCGAATTGCACGCCGATGTCTTTCTCGTGGCGGCGCAGGAATTCCATGTCAAACGGCGCATTATGGGCGATCAGCACCGCGCCACGGGCGAAATCGTGGAAGCGTTTGCCTGCTTCGGAAATGGTCGGCGCGCCTTTGACCATATCCTCGGTTATGCCATGCACATCGGTCGAACTTTGCGGAATGGGCCTGCCAGGATCGACCAGCGTGTCGAACACCTCTCGCCGCACGCGGCGGCCATTAACCACGCGCACGGCGGCGATTTGCACGATCTCATCCATCGAGGGCGTCAGGCCCGTGGTTTCGGTATCGAAGACCACATAGGTCAGGTCTTCCAGCCGACTTTCGAGCACACCCGCGTTACGCTCTTTCGAAAGCAGGTCGAAATCATAGACCACGTCGCGCTCGATTGGCGCGGGCCGGGTCGTGGCGCGGCGGGCTTGCGGGATGGGCAGACGCACACAGGCATGGCCGTTTCGGCGCGTTTCAGTCCAAGCTTCGGTCATATGTGCTTGCAGGACAGCGCGCGCTGTCACATCGGGCAAATCGGGGTCGATGCTGTCGCCAAGCCAGCCGTCAAACTCGCCCACGGGCAAGGGCGGGCCTTGCCAGATCAGGTCTAGGATCGCGCCGGGTCCGTCCTCTTCGGCCAGCACCAGCCGGAACGTCTTGGCACGTTTGGTCGCGGATAGTTTACCGCCCAACCATCGGAAGAACATGGCCAATTCGAACCCGTCACAGGTCAGCACAAGCTCTGGCCCCTCGGTGGTCAGGAACAGCCCATCTGCGGTGAATTGCGCCTCTATCCCGTCCAGCAGATCGCGTGAACGGGTGCGCGTTTGCGGCAGCCATTCGCCGCGCGTGGCGTCATGGCGCGCGCCCAGTTCCGTTATCGCGCTGGCAAGTGTGTGCACCTCGGCCTGCATTGCTTGGGTCAGGTTAGTCTCATGCGCCATATCGGGGCTTTCGGCCAGCACACCAATCACCGTTTGCAGGTTGGCAGCGGGACGGCGCACGCGGTCGAACACCTCTTGCAGCAGCGCTTCGCGGGCGGCATGGGCGGCAAGGTCTGCCGTCACATCGCGCAAGGTCAATACGAAGCCGGGGCGGCGGGTATTGTCGGTGCGGCGCAGCACGCGCATCCGACCCGATAGCAGCCGCCCGCTGGCGGTGGTGGCACACATCAGGTCGGACACGGCATCTGGATCGTCCAGCTTGCGCAGGCGGTCATAGGCGTGGCGCACCGGCCCTTCGCGCAGGTAATCCAGCAGGTTGCGGTCTAAGCCCGGCGCGCCACCTGCTTCCAGAATCGTCACGGCTTGCCCGTTGTAAAACGCCAGTTGGAAATCGGCATTACATAGCAGCACCGCCACCGGCACATCTGCCAATAGCTTTTCCAGCCGCGATTTTTCGGCAGAGAGCCGCGCGGTTTCGCGCGCAACGGATTCGGCAAGCGCCGAGCGGGTTTGTTCCAGCGATGCCGTGATTGCCTGCGCGGCGGGGGCCAGATCGCCAAGGTAGCGAGCCTGGTCGGCCTCTCGTGTCAGGCTACCGCCCACATCGGCATGAGCGCGGCTGCGGATGGCATTGGATAATCCGTCGATGGCGCGGGCCACATTGGCGTCGAACAGATACCAAATGCCGGTCACGATAAACAGGATCAGGAAGCCTGTGATCAACCCGGCTTGTAGCATCGGACCTTCAAGGCCGGGCTGAGGGCTGCGCGATAGCGTCAGCCATGCCCCCGCAGCGATCGAGACCATGCCGCCGATGGCGATCAATGCAAAGAACAGCAGGACGCGGATACGAAGAGACAGACGGTCAAGCATTGCGCGCGCCTTCGGGCGCGGGCACGCGATCTGTGGCCAGCATTCGGCGCACTTCCTCGCGCAACTCTTTCAACTCGAAGGGTTTAGAGATGAACCCGTCCGCACCCATGGCCAACCCCTTGCGCCGTTCCATGGCCGATCCGCGCGCGGTCATCATCAATATGCGAACCCCGTCGCAGGCGTGGTTCGCGCGCACGCTTTGGCAAATCTCGTAGCCGGACACTTCGGGCAGCATAACATCCAGTAGCACCAGATCGGGCTTGCGGGTGCAGATCATGTCAACCGCACCTGCGCCGGTGGCAAGGCGGGTCTGGGCATATCCTTCGCGGGTCAGCAGGTAGTCAAGGGCAATGGCGATGTTGTCCTCATCCTCGATCACCAATATCTCAGCCTTGCGCGCTTGATCCTCCATTGTCCTCTCCTCCTCCACAAGCCGTCGTCAGGAACGGGTCATCAGGCGCAAGCTGGAACCAATCCACATTCTGCAAGATGCCCTCATCATCCAGCGTCGTGCCTTCGGACAGGTCCGCGCGGCGCCCTGCCGCACAGTCGAAGATGGATTTGAACCCGAAGGTCAGCGCCCATCTTTCTTTCAAGATCACCCCGGTCAGGACCAGATCGGGGTTGGTTTGATGAACTTGGCGGATGCGGTTATCGACCGCGATCATCCGCGTTGTCAGCGGCACGACAAAGGTCCATGGCCGATACCAGACGCGATGTTCGTTGCGGCTAACAACCGTCACATCCTCTGGCAAGCCCGCTTCAAAACGCCCAGCCCAACTATATTCCAGGTAGATGACCATCAGCACCATGCCCAAGGCCGCGCCGAACGGGGCTGTCCAGTCGGGCAGGCGGCGTAGGGTCAGGCGGTGCAGGATCAGGGCCACACCAAAGCCGGTGATCCCTGCCACGATGACCGCGAAAAACTCTAGAAACATGATTTGCGCCCTTTCAGCCCAATGTGCCCGCAAGCTGCCCGACGGCAGATTGCATGGTGCGCACGACGACGAAGGCGTCGCGCAGGTGGCTGCGCTCGAAATCGGACAGGTCCGATGGCGCGAGGAAATTGTCGGGTTTGCGGCCCATGCGCACGAGCGTCGCTTGGTTTTCCAGCCGCAGGTCCGCGATCAGGTCATAGGCCTCGATCAGGTCGCGCGCGCCAGAGACAGAGATGATCCCGAGCTCTTCCGCCGCCAGAAGCCGTGCGCGCGTATTGGCCGCGGGGATGCGCCCGCGCAGGGCGTAAACGCGCGCCAGATCGGTGATCGGCACTACGCCACCATGTTTCATATCGACATGGTTCTTGTGCTCGCCCGAACGGATGGTGGCAAAGCCGCGCAACAGCCCCAAGGGCGGCGCGTGTTTGATGGAATTCGACACCATATGCGCCACGAAGATCGAATTCTTGCTGGCGGCTTCCAGCGTTTCTGCCTGCAAGTCGCGGAACAGGCTGACTTGGCCACCAATGGGGCGCAGGTCGAACATGACAGACGCAAGCATCTGCGCTTCCGGCGAGGGTGTGTTCATCCATCCCGCGAAATAGCGCCGCCACACGGATAATGGCTGGCACCAGCGCGGGTTCGTGGCCATCATGTCGCCGGGGCAATAGAAGTAGCCCGCGCGGTCCAACCCATCGCTGACGAACCGCGCCAGCTTGGCGAAGTAGGCCATGTCATCGGGCGCGACGCTGTCGTCGATGATCAGGCAATTGTCCTGATCGCTGACGCCGGTTTGCTCTTGCCGCCCTTGGCTGCCGCAGGCTGCCCACAGATAGGGCACAGGCGCGGGGCCGAATTCATCCTCGGCCATGCTCAATAGGCGGCGGGTGACGGTGTCGGCAATATCGGTAATCAACCGCGTGACCACGTCATGTGCGTTATGCGCGCCGACCAGTTGCAAGAGCAGTTGCGGGATGCGGGCTGTCACTTCTGCCAGCGCGTCGGGAGTGCTGGCATTCGCGGCATCACGCACAAGCTGCGCCGAACTGATCGCCTGAAAGCGAGTCAAGTCGGTCTGGGTAATCATGCCCACCAGCTTTCCCGCGCGCGTGACCGGCACATGCCCGATGCGGTGTTCCAGCATCATATGCAGAATGTCGGACCCAAGCGCGGTTGGGTCCAGCGACATCGGGTCGGGGGTCATGAAGTCCGACAGCGGTGTATCAGGGCTGCGCCCCTCGGCCAGCACCTTGCCCGACAGGTCGCGCGTGGTGACAATGCCGACCAGACGCTCACCTTCAACCACGGGCACGCAGGAAATGCGGTGCTCGCACAGCAATTTCGCGGCCTCTTGCGCGGTGGTGGCCGGCGTGGCGCTGCGCGGGTTGCGCACCATCAGGTCCGACACTTTCAACGTGGCCAGATCATTCTGGCGACCCAGTTTGTTCTGGCCTTGGCCACGGCTGAAGAACCGCTCGAAAGCCGGGAAATGCGCAATCAGGTGCCGCAATTCACCGCCCGGCAATTGCAGCAACACCGCATCCGACGTGGTGGTTGCTGTGGTCGCCGCGCGCCCGTCGCGCAACAGGCCGCGTTCGCCAAAAGAGTTGCGTGGGTTCAGGATAGATACCAGCGCTCCGTGCGTGTCTGTCACTTCGACCGTGCCGGACTTCACCAGCCAGACGCCGCCAATCGGCTCGCCTTCGGTATAGATGACTGTGCCTGCGGGAAATTCTGTGCGGCTGAAGGAATTGGCGACGCGCGTCAATTCGTCAAGCGGCAGCGTGTCATACGGGTGCACCGATTGCAGGAATTCCAGAACCTTGGGGCTGACATCGGGCATGATATGTTTCCGGGGTAGGGTGGCCGCTCTGGGCCGGGTGGGCCTGCCCCCATATTGCACGGGGACAGGCCGCTGTCTTTGCGTCAGATCAGTGATCGACGGCCGCGCCAGCGCCTTTCGGCACGCGGATCGATTCCACCAGTTCCTGGATTTCTGCCGGAGCATCGCCCGTCATCTTGTAGACGATATAGGCCGCAGCAAAGTTCAGAGCCGCACCTACTGCACCGAAGCTCAGCGGCGAGATGCCGAGGATCCAGTTATCCGGGGTGTTCGCCAGCATATTGGTGCCGGGGACGAAGAACCAACCCAGATAGGTGAAGATGTAGAGAATGGTCGAGCTTAGGCCCACGATCATACCGGTGATCGCACCAGCCGAGTTCATCTTCTTCGAGAAGATGCCCATCATGATCGCGGGGAACAGCGAGCTTGCTGCCAGACCGAAGGCCAGCGCCACCACCTGTGCGGCAAAGCCCGGAGGGTTCAGGCCCAGATAGGTTGCCAAGGCAATCGCAAAGCCCATAGAGACCCGCGCCGCCAAAAGCTCTCCCTTTTCCGAGATGTTCGGATTGATCATCGACTTGATCAGGTCGTGGCTGACCGCGGACGAAATTGCCAGAAGCAGACCTGCTGCCGTGGACAATGCCGCTGCCAGACCACCAGCCGCGATCAGACCGATCACCCAACCCGGAAGCTGTGCGATTTCCGGGTTCGCCAGAACGAGGATGTCCTGGTTGAACGTTACCATCTCGTTACCGTTCCAGCCCAGCTCCTCTGCAATCGCAGGCGGGTTGGCTTCGTTATAGTATTGGATGAAGCCGTCGCCATTCTTGTCTTCAAACGCTAGCAGACCGGTGTTTTCCCAGTTCAGCATCCAGTCGGGCTTGTCCGCAAAAGCCAGCGGCGTTTCGGTCAAACCGTTCGGGAAGATAGTGGTGATGATGTTCAGGCGCGCCATAGCACCTACTGCCGGAGCAACGGTGTAAAGCAGCGCGATGAAGACCAGCGCCCAACCTGCCGATTTACGCGCATCCGACACTTTCGGAACGGTAAAGAAGCGGATGATGACGTGGGGCAAACCGGCGGTGCCGACCATCAGCGACAGGGTGAACAGCACCATGTTGAAGGTTGACCCATGGTTGCCGGTATAGTCGTTGAAGCCCAAGTCCACCAGCACTTCGTTCAATGTGGTCAGCAAAGGCTGGCCCGACCCGGTATGCGTGGAAAACAGGCCAAGCTGCGGCAGCGGGTTGCCGGTCAGCTGCAACGAGATGAAGACCGCCGGAATGGTATAGGCGATGATCAGCACGACGTATTGTGCAAGCTGCGTGTAGGTGATGCCCTTCATCCCGCCCAGAACGGCGTAAACGAACACAACGCCCGACGCGATGAACAGGCCTGTGGTGTTCGACACTTCAAGGAAGCGCGAGAAGGCCACGCCTGCACCGGTCATCTGACCAATCACATAGGTGATAGAGATCACCAGCAGCGCAACCACGGCCACAAAGCGTGCGGTCTGGCTATAGAAGCGGTCCCCGATGAAATCCGGAACCGTGAAACGGCCGAATTTACGCAGGTAGGGGGCCAGCAGCATGGCCAGCAGCACGTAGCCGCCCGTCCAGCCCATCAGGAAGGTCGAGTTGCCATAGCCCACGAAGGCGATCAGGCCCGCCATCGAGATGAAAGATGCCGCCGACATCCAGTCAGCCGCCGTTGCCGCGCCGTTCACGATGGGGTTCACCCCGCGCGATGCGGCATAGAAGTCCGCGGTCGATCCGGCGCGTGCCCAGATCGCGATACCGACGTAGAGCGCGAAAGACGCGCCCACGAAGATAAGGTTGATTACAAACTGATCCATGTTCCCAGGTATCCCTTATTCTTCCACGTCAAACTCTTTATCGAGCTTGTTCATGTAAGAGGTGTAATAGAAAATGAGCACGATGAAGGTGAGGATCGAGCCTTGCTGCGCGAACCAGAACCCAAGATCGGTGCCCCCGACCGGAATACCCGACAGAAGCGGGCGTAGAATGATGGCAAACCCGAAGGACACCAATGCCCAGATCACCATCGAAATGGTAATGATCCGGATATTGGCGGCCCAATAGGCGCCGCGTGACTTGTCTGACATGTGACGTCTCCCAGTTTCCTCCTGCGCCCGCCCCGGTATGAGGCAGGCTTCCTCTCTTTTTTCCCGGCTCCCGCCCGGTATGTCGGCGGGACGGGTGCGGGCCGGCATATGGTGTCGGTCCCGCAAGTGTTGGCGCAAGGCTGCGCCAAGCCCGGTTGCCCGGAACTCCTAGGCCGCGACCTCTGTCACGATGGCACCAAGATCGACGGCGATGCGGTCGATCTCTCCCATGGCGTCCACGCGTTTCAGGGCGCCTTTGCCATCGTAATAGGCAATCAGCGGCGCGGTTTGGTCGTGATAGGCGCTCAGACGCGCGCCCACGGTTTCGGCATTGTCATCGGCGCGGCGCTTGAATTCGGTGCTTCCGCAAGCGTCGCATACCCCGTCAACGGTCGGGGTTTTGAAGCTGTCATGGTAGCCTTCGCCGCATTTGGCGCAGGTGTAGCGGCCCGACACGCGCTCGACCATCGCCGCATCGTCAACCTCTAGCGAGATGGCCGCACCAAGGCTCATGCCTTGCTCTTCCAGCAAGGTGTCGAGCGCGGCAGCTTGACCTGCTGTGCGCGGGAACCCGTCGAGGATAACGCCCTTTGCAGTGTCCGGCTCGTTCATGCGGTCGCGCAGGATGGCCAGCACGATGTCGTCACTGACCAGCCCGCCTGCATCCATTACGGCCTTCGCCTGAAGGCCAGCCTCGGTGCCAGCGGCCACGGCGGCGCGCAGCAGGTCGCCCGTGGATAGCTGCACCAGCCCGAATTTCTGTTCCAGCATACGGGCTTGCGTGCCCTTGCCGGCTCCCGGAGGGCCAAGCAGGATCAGAACATTTGTCTTGGTCATGGTGTCCATCCTCTTAGGCCCGGTTCATGCGGTTGTCGATCAAATCGTCGACCACAGACGGATCGGCCAAGGTCGAGGTGTCGCCCAGCGCGCTATAGTCGTTCTCGGCAATTTTACGCAGAATGCGGCGCATGATCTTGCCAGACCGGGTTTTCGGCAGGCCCGGCGCCCATTGAATAAGGTCGGGGCTGGCGATCGGGCCGATTTCGGTGCGGACCCATTTGACCAGTTCCTTCCGCAGCTCATCGGTCGGCTCGATTCCGTTCATTAGGGTGACATAGGCGTAAATACCTTGGCCCTTGATATCATGCGGGTAGCCGACCACGGCGGCCTCTGCCACGGTTTCATGCGCGACAAGGGCCGATTCCACTTCCGCGGTGCCCATGCGGTGGCCTGACACGTTGATCACGTCATCGACGCGGCCCGTGATCCAATAGTCGCCATCAGCGTCGCGGCGGCAGCCATCGCCTGTGAAGTAATAGCCTTTATATTGGCTGAAATAGGTCTCCATGAAGCGCTCATGGTCGCCCCAGACGGTGCGCATCTGCCCCGGCCAGCTGTCTTTCACGCACAGCACACCTTCGGCAGCGGTCTCTGTCTGCACCTCGGCGGTGGCCGGGTCCAGCACTTCAAGTTGCACGCCGAAGAATGGCTTGGTTGCAGCACCAGGCTTGGCGGGTGTGGCGCCCGGCAGTGCGGTGATCATGTGACCACCGGTTTCGGTCTGCCAGAACGTATCGACAATCGGGCATTTGCCCTTGCCGACATGGGTGTTATACCAGTTCCAGGCTTCGGGGTTGATGGGTTCGCCCACAGACCCCAGCAGTTTCAGCGAGGACAGGTCGTGCTTTTCGACCCATTCGGTGCCTTGCCCCATCAGCGCGCGGATGGCGGTGGGGGCGGTGTAGAACTGGTTGACTTTGTGCTTGGCGCACACCTCCCAGAAGCGGCCCGCATCGGGGTAGGTTGGCACGCCTTCAAACATGATCGTGGTCGCGCCATTGGCCAATGGGCCGTAAACGATGTAGCTGTGGCCCGTGACCCAACCCACATCGGCGGTGCACCAGAAGATCTCACCATCGTGGTAGTCGAAGGTCAGTTGCTGGGTCATCGCGGCGTAAACCAGATAGCCGCCAGACGTGTGCACCACGCCCTTGGGTCGCCCGGTAGAGCCGGAGGTATAGAGGATGAACAGCGGATCTTCTGCGCCAATTTCCTCTGGCGGGCAATCGGTGCTGGCGTCGGCCATCATGGCTTTCAGGTCCAGATCGCGGCCGTCAATCCATGTGGTCTGGTCGCCCGTATGCTTGACGACAAAGCATTTCACCTTGTCCGAGCAATCGAACAGCGCCTTGTCTGTGTTGGATTTCAAGGCGGTGCGGCGACCGCCGCGCGGGGCGGTGTCGGCGGTGATGACGGCTTTCGCGCCACAATCGTTGATGCGGTTCGCCAGCGCGTCGGGCGAGAAACCGGCGAACACGATGGAGTGGATCGCGCCGATCCGTGCGCAGGCCAACATGGCATAGGCGGCTTCGGGGATCATCGGCAGATAGATGATAACCCGGTCGCCCTTGCCGATGCCTTGCGCCTTGAAGACATTGGCCATGCGGCTGACTTCATCTTTCAGCTCTGCATAGGTGATGTGCCGGGCGGGCGTTTTGGGATCATCCGGTTCCCAGATGATCGCTGTCTGGTCGCCACGGGTAGCGACATGGCGGTCAATGCAATTGGCAGCCACGTTTAGCGTGCCGTCTTCATACCACTTGATGTCGACCTTGCCGAATTCGAAACTGGTGTTCTTCACCTTGGTAAAGGGCTTGATCCAGTCGATCCGCTTGCCATGCTCGCCCCAGAACGCGTCCGGATCGGCGACGGATGCGGCATACATCTCGTCATACTGCGCCGCGTTGATATGGGCTTTGGCAATAAAGTCGTCGGATGCCGGGTAGGTCTGTGACATGAATGCTCCTCCAGTCGTGGGGAGCGTCGATGCGCCAAAATGCGCTATGCCCCCCTTGTCTTGATGCCGCGGCGCAGGGGCGCCCGGTATCGATCCCCGCAGAAGGTATAACGCATTCGTCAACAAAAGTGTAAACTTTTTTGAAATAACGATTTTTTTGTAAAGAAATTCACACAGACGTCGTCAAAACTGAAAATAACTTTGCGCCGCGGCGCAGAGAGTCCCGTAAAATAAGGCCTTTTCAAGGCAGCCAAATCGGCAATCATTCCACATACAAACCCCGAGAAGTCCGGATCGAGTATCCGTGGCACCCTCTGTTCGGTCGCGTTCTGCGAGCCCGCGATGGCGG
>CAYNWX010000194.1:0-21786 GCA_964401005.1 uncultured Natronohydrobacter sp. | reverse complement strand
ATCCTCGCCCGTATGGCCAAAGGGCGGGTGGCCAAGATCATGCGCCAGCGCAATCGCCTCGGCCAGATCAGTGTTCAGTCCCAGTGCGGCGGCCAAGGTGCGCGCGACCTGCGCCACTTCAATCGAATGGGTCAGGCGGGTGCGGTAATAATCGCCCTCATGCTCGATGAAGACTTGGGTCTTGTGCTTCAGCCGCCGGAATGCGCTGGAATGGATGATCCGGTCGCGGTCGCGCTGAAACGGCGAGCGAAACGTGCTCATCGCTTCCGGGTGTGCACGCCCGCGCGAGAGTTCGGGCTGTGTGGCATAGGGTTTGAGCATGATCTCTCCGTCCGGCTTGCCCCGCGCGATCCCCGCGCTTATATCAGAGTGGAGTTATCGGGAATATAACAGGAAAAGGCGCGTCCCATGTCTTTCGCCATCCCCCCGCGTGTCAGTGACCGGGCCTTCGCCCGCTTGGCCGAGATTGCCGAAGACGCAGGCGAGGTCAAGGCCCTGCGCGTGGCCGTCAATGGTGGCGGCTGTTCGGGGTTCCAGTACGACATTCGCTTTGACGACCCCGCAGCGGACGATCTGGTGCTTGAAAAGCAAGGCCAGAAGGTTCTGGTCGATCCGGTCTCGCTGCCCTTCTTGGAAAACGCCGTGATCGATTTCTCCGAAGACCTGATCGGCGCGCGTTTCGTGATCAACAATCCCAATGCCTCTTCCAGTTGCGGCTGCGGCATCAGTTTCTCGATGTAACGGCAAAATTATCCCGATAAGGCGATTGTTTCTTGCATCTTTCCGCAATGCCCCCAAGTCTTTTCTGACTGACAGGGAGAGAGTATGAAACCGGAAGCCATCACCTCCAGCTATCGCCGCTGGGCGCCAATTTACGACGCGACCTTTGGCAAGATCACCCATGCCGGGCGCCATCATGCCACCAAGGTGGCCAACCAGATTGGCGGTCATGTGCTGGAAGTGGGCGTGGGCACCGGGCTGGCATTGCCCTTCTACGGCGCGAATGTGACCGTCACTGGCATTGACTTTTCTGAAGACATGTTAGGCCGCGCCCGCACCAAGGTTGCCGAAGAAAACCTGACCCATGTTCAGGATTTACGCCAAATGGACGCGCGCGAACTCGATTTCCCCGACAACAGTTTCGACACCGTCGTGGCGATGCACCTCATCTCGGTGGTCCCCGACCCAGAGCAGGTGATGGCGGAAATGGCGCGGGTCTGCAAACCCGGTGGGCAAATCCTTGTGGTCAACCATTTCGCCCGCAATGAGGGCTGGCTGGCGTGGTTCGAGCGCAAATTCGCCCCGTTTGCGGACCTAATGGGCTGGCATTCGAACTTTCCAAAGGACCGGGTGCTGGGCGTCGATGCGCTGCATTTGGTAGAGGAAAAGCACCTGACGAAGCTGGGGTTATTTACCTTCCTGCGCATGGAAAAAGCCGTCTGAGCTTACCGCAGCCGGGCCGCATTCGGGTCGTAGCGGGCAGGCGCGCCTTGCGGGGCTTGCCCCAAGGCTCGCGCTCGCCTAAACCCTTGGCTGCAATAGCCAGAGCCGGATGACCATGACAGACACGACTGCCGCGCGCGATGCGCGGGCCAAATCGAAGAACATCTCGGCCCTGCGCGGGCTTTGGCCCTTCATCCGCCCCTACCGCACGCTTCTGATCGTCGCGATTATCGCGCTTGTGTCGACTGCGGCGATCACGCTCGCGCTGCCCTTGGCCGTGCGCCGCGTGGTCGACGGGTTCGAAGCACGCGAAATGGCTATGCTGAACCAGTATTTCGGCGCGGCTTTGGGGCTGGCGGGGCTTTTGGCGCTTGGCACCGGCCTGCGCTACTATTTCGTCACCCGGCTGGGCGAACGCATCGTGGCAGACATCCGCAAGGCGCTGTTTGCCCGCGTGATCGACCGCTCGCCTGCCTTTTATGAACAGATCATGACGGGCGAGGTGCTGTCGCGCCTGACCACCGACACTACGCTGATCCAGTCGGTGATCGGGTCGTCCGTGTCCATCGCGCTGCGCAATGCGCTGATGCTGATCGGGGGCTTGGCCCTTTTGGGGCTGACCAGCGCAAAGCTGACCGGCTTCGTGCTGCTGATGGTGCCGGTCATCATCGTGCCCATCGTGGTGATGGGTCGCAAGCTGCGCAAGCTCTCGCGCGAGAACCAGGACTGGATAGCGGCCAGTTCGGGCAATGCATCCGAAGCACTTAGCGCCGTGCAGACCGTGCAAGCCAATACCGCAGAGGCCGCCAGCCGCGCAGAATTCGACCGCGTGACAGAGATCAGCTTCGATGTGGCACGCAAGCGCATCTTCACGCGGGCGCTGCTGACGGTTGTCGTCATCTTCCTTGTCTTCGCAGGCATCCTTGGCACGCTCTGGGTCGGCGCGCGCGACGTGTCGGCGGGCATCATGACACCGGGGGAATTGGCGCAATTCGTCATCTATGCCGTGATCGTGGCCGGATCAGTGGGCGCGCTGTCCGAAATCTGGTCCGAATTGCAGCGCGCGGCGGGTGCGACCGAGCGGCTGGTGGAACTTCTGACCGCCATCGACACGGTGCTGGACCCCGACGCGCCCCGCGCCCTGCCCCGTCCGGCGCGCGGCGCGGTGTCCTTCGACAACGTGACCTTCACCTACCCGACCCGCCCGGATGAGCGCGCGCTGAACGGCGTCACGCTCGACGTGCAACCGGGCGAAACGGTGGCGCTGGTAGGCCCCTCCGGCGCGGGCAAGACGACCATCCTGCAAATGCTGATGCGGTTCTATGACCCAGCGCAAGGGGCCGTGATGATAGACGGGATCGACCTGCGCGACATGGCGCGCACCGATTTCCGGCAGGTCATGGCGCTGGTGCCGCAAGACCCGATGATCTTCGCCACCTCAGCGCTGGAAAACATCCGCTTCGGGCGGCCCGGTGCCACCGATGCAGAGGTGAAGGACGCCGCCCGTGCCGCTGCCGCCGATGAGTTCATCGAGAAACTGCCCAAGGGCTACGCCACCGAATTGGGCGAGCGGGGCGTGATGCTGTCGGGCGGGCAACGCCAACGCATCGCCATCGCCCGCGCCATCCTGCGCGACGCGCCGATCTTGCTTTTGGACGAGGCGACCTCTGCGCTGGATGCCGAGTCAGAGGCTTTGGTGCAAAAGGCGGTCGACAAACTGTCGCAAGGCCGCACGACACTGGTGATCGCGCACCGGCTGGCGACGGTGAAACAGGCCGACCGGATCGTGGTGTTCGAGGAAGGCCGCATCGTCGCGCAGGGGCGGCATGACGAATTGGTGGCCGAGGGCGGGTTGTATGCCCGACTTGCGCGGTTGCAGTTCACGGCGGATCGGGCGGCTTAGCGGGATATGGCCCCATGATTTTCGAAAGCTGGTACTGGAAAAGAGAGTTAGCGGACTTCGTCTCTGAAATTCAAGCTTGGGGACCGCGCCATATTCAAGACAGAGATGAAGATGTTTGGGGTGGCGAAAGCGGATTTCGGGTTGAGAAGTCACTGTTTCAGTCAGCGATGGTAGTACGTCGTCTTATTGATAGCCATAAAGTCACCGATCAACTAAAGGGAAAATCAATTCCAGTTCTAGGTTATGGCGCAAAAATGCCGGGGCCTCACACTACGCTGTCTATACTAGGATCTGTGAATATTTTCGAATGGTTTGAAATGGAAAAGCCCGAACCGCTCAACATGGCTCCCTACAAATTGGCATCTGAAATACTGCATTCGTTCACTCTTGAATTTATTGCAAACGATGCAGGAACTAACATCGATGCATTCTTTGTCGCATCAGAACGCAACCAGTTTGTGCGGGCCATATCAATCCCCTGCAACACATGGGTTTCTATTCTCAACTCAATTATTGATGACGGCGTAGCAGGCATAGAGTTGAAAGCTTCCAGCACCGGGGCCGATCCAAAGATAAAACTATATTGAGAGGCACTTATTATTGCCGCGCCCTCACTCAAACTTCGCCCTGATCCGCCGCACCATCCCCCAGACCCCCAGCACGACCACGGGCGCCAGCACCGCCATGGCGACGGTTTTCGACACGCCCGCGGGTTCCGCCAAGGGCATCACCAGATAGGCCACCAAATTCACCGCGTAATAGCTGATGGCGACGACCGACAGCCCCTCGACCGTGTGTTGCAAGCGCAGTTGCAGGTCGGCGCGTTTGTCCATGCTGGCCAGCAATTCCTGATTCTGGGCCGAGCGTTCCACATCCACCCGCGTGGATAGCAACTGCCCTGCCCGCATGGCGCGTTCGGCCATTTTCGCCAAACGGCCTTCGGCGGATTTTACCGTGCGCATGGCCGGGTCGAAGCGGCGCATCATGAATTCGTTCAGCGTCTGCCGCCCGTCGAAGCGCTGCTCGCGCAGCACTTCGATGCGTTGGTGCACCAGCGCTTCATAGGCCCCCGTTGCGCCGAAGCGGAAGGAGGATTCGACGACCATATTCTCTAACTCGGACGAGATGCGCAGCAGGGCTTCCAACGTTTCCTCTGACCGCGAGCCGCCATCATTCATGGCGCGTGTCAGCCGGGTCAGCTCATCATCCAGCGCGCCCATGTGCGGCGACATGTCCCGCGCACGCAACAGGCCCAGCATGGAGATGGTCTTGTAGGTCTCGATCTCGCACATGCGCTGGACGATGCGGCCCACGCGCCGCCCGCCCGTATCGGGTTTGACGAACATCGCCATGCGGATATGACCCGCGGCATCTATGCGGAAGTCGCTGCCGATGACCGCAACCCCATCCAGCACGCTGGACGCGGCCAAGCTTTCGGGCACGAACCATTCCAGCATCTTGGCGGTCATGTCGCGTGGGTTTTCGGGCATCGCCTCTATCCGCATGATGATCGAGGTCAGGCGCGTGCCCGGCGCTTGGTCCAACCAATCGGACGGGTAGACATTGAAGCTGGACGGATCAAACGGCCGGTCGGTAAGCCCTTGCTCGAAGGTGGTGTAGGTCGTGAACTCCGTATGGCTTTCCCATTTCATATGGTAGCGGCCCATATCGGTCGAAAAATGCGTCGCATCGGGCGAGGGCTGACCCGCGCCATGCCGTTCCAGCAACGCCAACAGATGCGCGCGGTCGTCATCGCGCGAGCGTTTGGCGGCATAGCGCGCGGGTTTGATGGCCAGAAAGGTCGCCGTTGCCGGGGCCGCGATCTTGGCCGCCGGGCGCGCATGCAGCTCGTTGACCATGGCGTAGCGGTTGGGGTGGTCCTGAATTGGCGGCATGTCTATCTTGGTCCCGATTGGCGGACGAATATGTCTGCCTGTAGCATATTCTGCACCGCAGCAAAGGGAAGCCTTTCCGCAGTGTCCCGGCGCATACTTGTAACCATGCCACAGATACGCGCAGGTTACAGCCCTGCAAGTCGTGTGCTCAGGCGCGCGGCTTCCTCGGCCATACCCCAAGGGGCGTTCACCACCGCCATGCCAGAGCCAATCATGCGGTGGCCGGGGCGTGCGGGGGCAAAGCGGGCTTCGAACAGGTCGATCGCGGGCAGCTCCGCGCGCAGATCGGATTTGAGCGCCGCATCCGGGCCATCCTGCAAGATCGGATACCACAGCACCAACACGCCCACATTCCACTTGCGCGCGATTTGGGCAAGCTGGCGTGGGATAGTGGCATAGTCGGTTTTCACCTCGTAAGACGGGTCCACCATGAGAACGCCCCGCCGGGGGTTGGGCGGGCAGATGGCCTGTGCCATGTCCAACCCGTCGCGCTTGTAGACGCGGGCACCCTGCCCGGCCATGGCGCGGCCCAGCGCGTCATACTCTGCGGGGTGCAATTCGGCCAGCGTGATGCGGTCATGGCCCGCGCGCAGGCCATATGCGGCAATCAGAGGCGAACCGGGATAAGAATATGCCCCATGCGCCGCACGGGTGGCCTGTAGTGCCTCGATATAAGGATGGTCTGGCGGGAACAAGGGTTCCGCGCGCGCGATGCCCGCCGCTGCTTCGCCCGTTTTCAGCGCTTGCGGCGCGCTAAGGTCATACAGCCCCCGGCCCGCATGAGTTTCGATATAGCTGAGCGGTTTGTCCTTCGCGGTCAAATAAGCCAGCAACCACGCCAAAAGCGCGTGCTTGTGCACATCGGCCAAATTGCCCGCGTGGAATGCGTCTTGATAGGACAACATCGGCTTAGCGGCAGCGCAGGCTGTCCGGGCCAGCATACGGCCCCAGATCACGCGTTTGCAAGCGCCCACCCTCTAGACGAGAGGCCAAGACACGCTCCCAACCACGATCTGCCGTCAGGATTTCAGGCCCCTGCCCGCACATGGCGATCCCGCCCTCGATATCCGGCGCTCCGTAGCGGTGGTTGGTATGGCCCTCGGCACTGGCGACAGGTTCAATGCGCCACTCCGTGCCATCGCGCCAGACCCGGATCACGCGCAAGACACGCGCCAGATGCGGACGGTCGACATAGGCAATCTCCATTCGCCCATCTCCATCCAAATCGGCAATGCCCGCAATCGCCAACCAGCGATGGCGGGTGCCAATGGGCGCATTCCAGACAAGCGGAGCAAGCGCGCCATCGCGCAGCCCCCAGACCATGACTTGGGCGCCTTGATCGAAGATCGACACAACTGTAACGATTTCCGGCGCGCCATCGCCGTCCAGATCTGCCAAACGCGGCACCGTGTCTTCAAACACTTGCCCCTCAAGCCGCACGAGGTAGCTGCCGCGCGCGGTGGTCACTTCCAACCCGGAAAACTCGCCATTGGGAACCGCCCCATGGCCATAATCGGTGCTAAGGTTAGTGTAGCGCGCAGATGTCACCACCTCTTGCGCCTGCACGGGTGCGGCCATGGCCAGCAACAGGGCAAAGGCGCGCCACATCAGGCGCGCTCTGCCAAGCGTTGCGCGATCACGTCCTTGGCAAATTCGACCGCCTGCGTAACCGTCATTTCGGTCGTATCAAGCGTGATGGCGTCCGGCGCGGCCAAAAGCGGCGCATCGGCGCGGCCAATGTCGCGCGCATCGCGCGCGCGGACCTGCGCCAACACTTCTTCATAGCTGCCATCCTCTCCGGCTTCCAACCAGCGGCGGCGCGCGCGGGTCTCTGCGCTGGCGGTGATAAACAGCTTCACTTGCGCATCCGGGCAGATGACAGTGCCGATGTCGCGCCCGTCCAGCACAGCGCCGCCCTCACGGCGGGCAAAGTCGCGCTGAAACTCCACAAGGGCGGCGCGCACATCTGGCAAGACGGCGACACGGCTGGCGGCCTCTCCGGCGGCCAGACTGCGCAGGCCCTCGCGCGCCAGATCGTCCGAGCACAGGTTGCGCGCTGCCAAGATCGGATCGCCGCCCTTCATCCCCACGGCCCGATACAAAAGCCCGGTATCCAGATGGGCAAACCCGAATTCCCGCGCGATTGCGCGGCTAATCGTGCCCTTGCCTGCCGCAGCAGGCCCGTCAATTGCAACTGTGAAGTGCATCCGCAAGTGTCTCTTCATCCATCCCGCACAGATCGCTTATCCTACCGGGGACCATAGGGGCAATCCACATTGCGCCAAATTATTGAGCAGAGCCAGAACTCTGTCGCATAGCATGGCCAAACGCAGAGTTTATCCGCCGGTATGGCTCATATGGCGGGTCATCTGCCCGTCAACCTTCTGGCGCGAATAGTCGAAATCATGGCCCTTGGGCTTGCGGCTGATCGCGTCGCGAATGGCGCCTTCCAGCAGCTCATCGCTGTCAGTGGCGCGCAAGGGCGCGCGCAGATCGGCCATGTCTTCTTGGCCAAGGCACATATACAACTCGCCAGTGCAGGTCAGGCGCACGCGGTTGCAGCTTTCGCAGAAATTGTGCGTCAGCGGCGTGATGAAGCCGATTTTCTGCCCCGTCTCTTCCAGCCGCACATAGCGCGCAGGCCCACCGGAACGCTCGGCCAGATCGGTCAAGGTGTAACGCCCGGCCAATTGCTTGCGCAGGTCGGAGAGTGGCCAATATTGGTCCAGCCGGTCCTCGTTGCCCAGATCGCCCATCGGCATGACCTCGATCCAGGTCAAATCCATGTCGCGGGCGGCGCAAAATTCTGTCAGGGTAAACAATTCTTCCTCGTTGAAGCCCTTCAACGCTACCGCGTTCAGCTTCACCCGCATCCCCGCCGCTTGGGCCGCATCAATTCCATCCAGCACTTGCGCCAGCTTGCCCCAGCGCGTGACATCCGCGAATTTCTTGTCATCCAGCGTGTCGAGCGAAACATTGATCCGCCGCACGCCACATTCCGCCAAATCACTCGCGAATTTGCGTAACTGGCTACCATTCGTGGTCAGCGTCAGTTCTTTCAGCACGCCGCTGTCCAAATGGCGGCGCATGTTCTGGAAAAACGACATGATACCCTTGCGCACCAACGGTTCACCCCCGGTGATGCGCAGTTTTTCGACTCCAAGCCGGATGAAGGTCGAACACATGCGGTCCAGCTCTTCCAGCGTCAGAAGCTCTTTCTTGGGCAGAAAGGTCATGTTTTCCGACATGCAATAGACGCAACGGAAATCGCAGCGGTCCGTGACGGAAACGCGCAGGTAAGAAATGGGGCGGGCGAACGGGTCGATAAGCGGTGCTGTCATGCGCCGAGAAGTAGCCACTGCACTGGCACCCGGCAAGGGGATATGTGATTGTTGCCGTTGGGCATAGGTATTAGGTTTGAAGATATGAGAGTGGTTCATCTGTCTTTTCTGGTATTGGTGGCACTTGCCGGGTGCGGGGCGCTGCCCTTTGTAGGCGGTTCGTCCAGCGCGCCCTCTGTTGCCGTGCAAGCCCCGGGCATGGACACGCGCCGCCCCTTGGCGCGGCCAGGCCAACGGGATGTGGCGCTTGGCCAAGCGGGCCAGACCCCGGATGAGCTGGACACCACGACAGCTGCCGAGCGCGCCGCCGCGCAGTCGGTGACCCCGACAAACGAGGCAGCATTGGGCGACACGCTGGCTAGCCTCGGCAGCCCCACGGAACAAGGCTTCTGGCTGCGCACCGGGTTAGTCACGCGCGTGCAACAAGGCCGGGTCGAACGCATGGATGGCACAGGCGCGATTCGGGTCGAATTACGCCCCTCGGGCGCAGAACCGGGCGCAGGGAGCCAATTGTCGCTGGCCGCCTTCCGCGCAATGGGCGCGCCACTGACAGAACTGCTGCCGCTGCTGGTTTTCGCGGATTAGGCGTCGCCATGGGGCCAGACCGAGCCATCCCCTGACAAGGCAACACCGTCAACACGGCCCAGACATGGACCCAGTCCCCTAAAAGACCGCCAAATTGATCCGTCATTTGCAATCCAACCCTTATGCAAGTTGAATGATCGCAAAACCGCTGACATGGGGAACAAAATTTAGCGGCATTTACGCGAATGGCCACGCCAATGCCCCTTGCCCCGCACCCGGTTGCGCCCTAAGCCAAAACGCATGAAGTTGCTTTTTCTTGGTGATGTGATGGGCCGCGCCGGCCGCAACGCCGTGACCGCTTGGCTGCCGGTCCTGCGTGAAAGCTGGGGCCTCGATTTCGTGGTCGTGAATGGCGAGAACGCGACCGGCGGCGCGGGCTTGTCGCCCGACCACGCCAAGGCCTTACTGGCGGCGGGGGCCGATTGCGTCACGCTGGGCGATCATGCCTTTGATCAGCGCGCTATGCGTGAATTCTGCGCGCAAGAGCCGCGCATCATCCGGCCTTTGAACATCGCCAAAGCCGGCGCACCCGGACATGGCGCGCATGTATTCCAAGATGCGCGGGGGCGGCGGGTGCTGGTCGCGCAAGCGCTGGGGCAGGTGTTCATGAAGCAGCCCTTCTCTGACCCGTTCTCGGCCGTTGACCCAGTGTTGCGCGCGCATCCGCGCGGCGGCATGGTGCAAGCCAGCCTGATCGACATTCACTGCGAAGCCACGTCCGAGAAAACCGCCATGGGCCATTGGTGCGACGCGCGCGCCAGCGTGGTTGTGGGTACGCATACCCACATTCCGACGGCGGATGCCCAAATTCTGCCCGGCGGCACTGCGTTCCAATCGGATGCAGGTATGTGCGGCGATTACGATTCGGTCATCGGCATGCAGAAAGATGAACCCATGCGCCGCTTCATCACCGGCATGGCACGCAGCCGGTTCGAGCCTGCGATGGGGCCGCCCACACTTTGCGGACTGTATGTGGAAACGGATGACGCAACGGGCCGCGCAACCCGCACCGAAATGGTGCGCGCAGGCGGTCGATTGGCTGCCGCTGGGCCTGCGCCGGTGGATTTGCCGACACTCCCGCAAGGTGCAAACTAGAATTTAGCCGATTGCCCCAAAGCCCAAGCGCTGGGCACAAACCGGTCGGGCCCATCAACAGAGCGTGCGCCCTCTCGACCTTTGCGATGGTTTTGTTACGATGCACCTCAAAATCAGGCAGGACATGACATGCGCAGGCCCGTCATCGGCATTATCGGCAATTCGCATCTGATCAATGATGAATACCCCGCCCATGCGGGTGGGACTATGAATTCCGAGGCGATTTCGCATGTGTCGGGCTGCATTCCGCTTTTGGTGCCGGCCTGCCCGTCACTTGTTTCTGTGGCGGAATTGCTCGATGTCTGTGACGGGTTCTTGCTGACGGGCGGACGCCCCAATGTCCACCCAGAGGAATATGGCGAAGCTGAAACCCCAGCTCATGGGGCGTTTGACCGCGCGCGCGATGCGATCACCCTGCCCTTGGTGCGCGCCTGCGTGGAGCGTGGGCAGCCCTTTCTTGGCGTCTGCCGTGGGTTCCAAGAGGTGAATGTCGCCATGGGCGGCACGCTCTACCCCGAAATCCGCGATCTGCCGGGGCGCATGAACCACCGCATGCCCCCCGATGGCACGCTAGAAGAAAAATTCGCCTTGCGCCATGTTGTCCGCTTCACCCAAGGCGGCGTGTTCCACCGCCTGATGGGTGCGCCAGAGGTGATGACCAACACGCTGCATGGCCAAGGTGTGAAAACCCCCGGCACGCGCGTCATGATCGACGGCCACGCCCCCGATGGCACAGCGGAAGCTTTGTATGTCGAAGGCGCGCCGGGCTTCACCCTGTCGGTGCAATGGCATCCCGAATGGCGCGCGGGAGACGACCCCGTGTCGCGCCCCTTGTTCGAGGCCTTTGGCCAAGCCGCCCGTGCATGGGCAAGCGGCACGCGCGAATGGCGGCTTAGCGCCTAAAGCATGCGAATATAATCTGCAGGCAGCGGGCTTTCTTGTGACGCCGCGCGCCCGCCATGCTCGACAAAAGCACTGACGGTCGCGCCATGGGCGCTGATCAGCTTGACCACGTTCAAGTCTGTCGAGGTTTCGAACACATCGACCCCGTTTTCAGTCAGAGTGACGATCATCTCGACCTTGTCCGCCTGCGCGAACAATTCCGCGAAAGCAGGGTCCCAGAAGCGCAGGCCAAATTTTTCCTTCCCCCGCTTATGCATCTCTTTGGCATGCATATGCAGCAACGGCACCAAGTCCGGGTCAGCCGTCCATGTGCGGGCACGAATTCCGTTGGGGATCTCTTCCACCTCTCGCTGGATGTCTTCATGCCGCCGCAAGAGTTCATGAAAAATGGACTGGTCGCGTTTATGACGCGCGCGGCGTTCGGTCGGCAAATGGCTGTGCATCGACACCCCCTTCTAATTATGTAATATCATAACAAGAGTGTTGCGGCAGGACCATGTGGCCAAGTGTCCCGCGGCGCATATTGTGTCTGAAAGGATGCCACGCCGCAGATGCGTTACATCTGGACCAAGTTGACCGAACTTTGCTTTCCCTGAAGGAATCGCAGGATCAATTCGGCCACCTCTTCCGGCGCTTCTTCATGCACCAGATGGCCCCAGCGCTTCAGCGCCACATGCTGGGCGCGTGGCATCCGCGCCGCCGCCTCTGCCGAGACACGGGGCGGCACTGCCTTGTCGCCTGCCGCCGTAACTAGCAGGGTCGGCACCGCGATTTGGGGCAGCCGTTCCAGCAAGGGTTCCAACTGCCACTGCGCCATCATGCCCAGCGTGCCCTCGATATGGGTGGTTCGGCTGACAAGGCGGCAATACATCTCAACCCCCTCTGCATCGAGCGGAGAGCCCATACCAGTCAACAGACGTGACACCTGCGCGCGCGAGGACGACAGCTTCGTGACCACCGCCGCCGCGAAAGGCCCGGTCGCCATGGCCCGCGCCAATTTCGGAAAGAGCCAGCCCGCGAAACCGTCAAACGGGCCAAGCGCGGCATTTATGCCCACCACGGCATGTGGTGCGCGCGGCATGATTTCTGCCATGCGCAGCGCCACCGCCGCGCCTGCGGAATGCCCGATGATCGCCATGGGCCGCCAATCCTGATCGGCGCAAAGCGTGACCAGATCGTCGGCCATTGCATCCAACCCCAGACGTAAATGTCCGCCCGCGCGGGAATACCCCTGCCCCGGCAGGTCCGGCGCGATCAACCGATAGCCGGGCAGATGCGCCATTAGCTTGTGAAAACTGTGGCCAGACGCCGCTGCGCCATGCAACAGCAACACATCCGGCCCATGCCCGACAACCTGCGCATGCCAGACATGCGGGCGGCATCGGATCAGGCGGGAATGGTTGCGCAGGGGCCAATCGACAGGAAGGTTATCCATCGCCTAGCCCCCAAGGGCTGCACCCAGCGTCGCGGCCATGGCACGGGCATCGGCGCGGGGCAAAACGATCCGGGTAGCATTCATCGTCGCGGCAAGCTCTGATAGCTGCGGCTTGGGGCGCAGGCTTGTGTCAATCACCAGTGTAGGAATGGCCCGCGCGGCGATGGCACGGGCTAGCCGCGTTGCATCCTCACCCGCTTGCGCGCGATTGGCCTTGCCATCCAGCGCGATATTGCCACGCCCATCGGTCAGAAAGGCCAGCGTCGGTGACATGGCCCGCGCGCGCGCCTGAAGACTTGCATCCAGCGCCACCTGCATTGCCCCGGCCAAAGGCGTGGCCCCACCACCGGGCAAGCCCGCCAGCCGCCGCTTGGCTTGCACCAAAGAGCGCGTGGGCGGCAGCGCCAATTCGGCATGATCGCCGCGAAACGTAACAAGCGCCACGTAGTCGCGGGCGGAATAAGCTTCGGCCAGCATGATCTCGACCGCACCTTTGGCTTCGGCCAAGCGGGCGACAGCGGCAGAACCCGAAGCATCCACCACGAAGATCAGTACCCGGTCGGTGCGGTCTTGGTAGCGCTTGATCCGAATGTCGCCGGGCATAAGCAACAACCGGCCCGCAGGCGCATCGGGCCGCGCGGCGCGGCGCATGGCTTGCCACGGGGCGGCTTGGCGCAAGGTGGCCACCACATCGACCCGCGCGCCCGACCCCGGCTTGCCGGGACGCGAGGGCATGGGCCGCCCGCGCGCCATAGATTTGCGCTTGGCACCTGCCCCGCTGCCGCCCGCGCCAGTGCGCGCGGCGCGCGCCGCTTGCAACCGCGCCAGCACTCCCGGCGGAAGCGCTGCGAAGGCTGCATCAATCAGCAGGTCATCGGGGATCTGAGGTTCTTGCGCGTCGCGGTCGCGGCCTTGATCGGGGTCATTGTCGGGTGGCTCTGGCGGAGGCGACGCAGTGTCTTCGGGGGCGTCTTGCGGCAGCGCGCGGGCGCGCTGTGCCAATACCAGTTCCACACCTATTTTCAGATCAGCCTCGGTCAAAGCCTGCCCGCCGCGCCATGCCGCATGCGCGCGCGCGGCCAAAAGCGCCAGCCACGGCGCGCGCAAACTGTCGATAGCCAAACTTGCAGCAAGGCGGGTCATCTGCGCCAGCGCCTCTGAAGTTAGGGCAATGCTGCGCAAACGCGCTTGGGCTGCGACAATGCGCGGCCAGTCCAAGACCAGATCAGACGTGTCGGACCAACCAAAAACATCGATATCCAGAAACAGCGCCAAACGGTCTGCAAGCGCCTGCGGCAAGCCTTCGCCCTCTTCCGCCGCTTCATCCAGCGCGACCAGCGACAGACCGGGCCGCGCATCCAGTGCTTGACCCAGCCGCACCGATAGGCCAGGCGGGCAGCGCTCGGCCATGGTCAGCGTCAGGAAACCGTTGCGCGATAATAGCCCCTCGTGGCGTTGCAGGGTATTAAGCGCCAAAGTTGCCGACAGGTCCAACCCACCAGTCAGCGCATCCTCGGCCATGAACGGGTGCAACTTGCGCGGGGCCAGCGGATCGAGCGCGGCCAGAATGCGGTCCCGCACGGGACCCGCGCGCCCACGCAACCACAACCCCCGCAAGCCTGCCGGGTCCACCGCCAAAAGCGTCAGCGCCAGCCCGACCTGCGCCCATGGGTCTTGGGGCGGTGGCGGGGGGCGGTGCGAACCGCTGGTGGCGTCAAACGGGGTCATACCGGGTTTGCGACATGCAGGCGTTGCAGATTGAGTATTTTTGGCAAGATGAAGAAGGCCGTCATGGCAGCACTTCGGCCAATTGCCGTGCAACACGCGCGGTCGATCCGGCGTCATCCAACGGATCGCGGCGCAAACGGTGGCGCAGCGCCATGGGGGCCGCACGGCGGATATGGTCGCGCGTGACCTCTGGCGCGCCCTCATAGGCGGCCAGCGCGCGGGAAGCACGCAACAGCGTCAATTCACCACGCAACCCATCCGACCCAAGCGCCAGACAGACCGAGGCCACATCATGCAATACGACATTGCTGGTTTTCAGATCGCCCAAAGCCGCACGCGCAGCAAGGATACGCGCGCGCAATGCGGCATCCTCTGGCTGCCACTGCGCCATGAAGGCCGCATGGTCGTTTTCATAGGCGTCACGGCGGCGGATGACTTCGATGCGAGTCTCAATCTCTTTCGGGCTGGTCACTTCGACCGACAGGCCGAACCGGTCCAGAAGCTGCGGGCGCAATTCACCCTCTTCGGGGTTGCCAGAGCCGACAAGCACGAAGCGCGCGGGGTGGCGGATGGACAAGCCTTCGCGCTCGACAACGTTCTCGCCCGATTGCGCCACGTCCAGCAGCAGATCGACGATGTGGTCTTCCAGCAGGTTGACCTCGTCAATATACAAATAGCCGCGGTTGGCGCGCGCCAGAAGCCCCGCCTCGAACGCCTTTTCGCCGCGCGTCAGCGCGCGTTCAATGTCCAACGCGCCCGTCACGCGGTCTTCGGACACGCCCAAAGGCAGATCGACCACGGGCGTGGGGCGCTCGACCAAGCCCGTGTCGCTGACCTGCGCCCAATCGGGGCAGTCTTCTGGCGTAGCAGAATTGCAAGGACAGCCCGCAACCGCCTGAATCGGAGGCAAAAGTGCCGCCAAGGCGCGTACGGCGGTGGATTTGCCGGTGCCACGGTCGCCGAAGACCAGAAAGCCGCCGATTTTCGGGTCGATGGCGGTCAGCACCATCGCGGATTTCATTTCATCCTGGCCGACAATGGCCGCAAAGGGGAAAGGCGTCATGCGGCCTCCTGCATCAGTGTTTTGGCCAAGGGATCATTTCCTTGCCATGTGCCTGCTGTGCCGATCAGGCGGAAGCGGGCGTAAAGCTCTTCGTTGAACCAGCCCTCGTCGCGCACGGCCCGGATGGCTTCGGCATGGGGGCCACGGCGCGCGAAAGCTGCCATGCTGGCTGTGTCAGGCCAGACAGAGAAAGTCACTTGGTGCAGAAGCGGCACCTCTCCGATGCCGATTTTGAACATGACATTCGGGTCAGAACCGATCTTGGCGGAAATATCGGGCACCCGGCCCCAAAAGCGCAGCGCGCGGGCGGGTTTGACGGTGGCGCGGGTCATCGCGGCGACGGGGCCTGTCACTTGGCCCTCGGGCTGGAAGGGGCGCTGCCCAGCCCAATGCCCACGCACGGAAGCGGGTTCCATGAAGATCGTATAGGACTCATCCGAGCGCGCGTTCCAGCTTGAAAATGGTTTTGATTCAACGCCTTCCTGTGCAAGCTTAAAGTTGTCCCATGCCGCCAGAATAGCCCAGACGCCCCAATTCGGGCGCGGTGTAAAGCCTTCGCCCGTGCCAGAGCCGCACAACTTCCAAAAGGCCAGACCCGGCACGCGCGGCAAGACCAGCCGCGCCGCGCCCATCTGCCCCAGCACCCAAAGGCGCGAGGTGAGGCTGTCAAACCGGAACAAGCTGAGTGTGACCGTCTGCATGGGTCGATTCCATCCTGCGACTTCTTGAGAAGTCTGTCATAACAAATAGACAGAGTAAAGGATCAAATGTAAACCTTGATTGACACATCGGTCGAGTGTAGGCTGCTCATAACGAAACGGCACGGGAACCGGACATGACTGATTCTATGATACCCTCACGGGCAATCGTGATCGGGGCGGGCTTGGGCGGTTTGGCCAGCGCCATGCGGCTTGGGGCCAAGGGCTATCAGGTCACCGTCATTGATAAACTGGACCGCGTCGGCGGGCGTGGATCGTCGATCACCCAAGGCGGGTATCGCTTCGACCTTGGCCCGACCATCGTGACCGTGCCACAGGGCTTGCGCGATTTATGGGCCGCCTGCGGGCGCGATTTCGACCGCGAGGTCACGCTCAAACCCATGAAACCATTCTATGAAATCCGCTGGGCCGATGGGTCCAGCTTCCGGCTGCATGCCGACAAGGCCGCGACAGAGGCCGAAGTCGAGGCGCTCTCCCCCAATGACCTGCCGGGGTTCCGCAAATTCCTGTCCGATGCCGAAGACCGCTACTGGTTTGGCTACGAAGACCTTGGCCGCCGCCCCATGAATGAACTGTGGGAGCTGATCAAAGTGCTGCCGCGTTTTGTTTGGCTGCGTGCGGACCGGTCAGTCTATGCCCATGCGGCGCGGCGCGTGCGCGACCCGCGCCTGCGCTTCGCGCTGTCGTTTCACCCGCTCTTCATTGGCGGCGACCCGTTCCGCGTGACCTCGATGTATATCCTTGTCAGTCATCTGGAGAGCCAATTCGGCGTGCATTACGCCATGGGCGGCGTGCAGGCGATTGCCGATGCCATGGCCAATGTCATCCGTGATCAGGGTGGGCAGATTAAGATGTCCACGGAAGTCGATGAAATTATGGTTGAAAATGGGCGCGCTTCCGGTGTGCGCTTGATTGATGGCAGCCAGCTTCGTGCCGATGTCACCATCTCGAATGCCGATGCCGGGCACACCTATACGCGCCTTCTGCGCAACCGCACGCGCAAACGCTGGACCGATGCCAAGGTCAAGCGCCAGCGGTGGTCGATGGGCTTGTTCGTATGGTATTTCGGCACGCGCGGCACGCGTGAGATGTGGCGCGATGTGGGCCATCATACGATCGTCGTCGGACCGCGCTACCGTGAGCATATTAAGGATATCTTCATCCGCGGCAAGCTGGCGGATGATATGAGCCTTTATGTCCACCGCCCCTCTGTTACAGACCCGTCGGTTGCCCCCGATGGCGATGACACGTTCTATGTTCTCAGCCCCGTGCCGCATCTGGGCTTTGACAACGGAGTGGATTGGGCGGTGGAAGAAGACCCTTACCGCCAGAAAATGCTGGCCATGCTGGAAGACCGGCTGCTGCCGGGCCTGTCAGAGCGTGTGACGGAAAGCCTTGTCTTCACGCCCGAAACCTTCCGCGACCGGTATCTGTCGCCGCTGGGCGCGGGCTTTTCGATCGAACCTCGCATCCTGCAAAGCGCCTATTTCCGCCCGCATAACGTGTCGGAAGAGCTGCCGGGCCTGTATCTGGCGGGTGCCGGAACCCATCCCGGCGCGGGTGTGCCGGGCGTGATCGGCACCGCAGAGGTGATGGGCCAACTGGTCCCCGATGCGCCCCGCCCCATGGCCCCGCCCTTGCCAATGGCTGCCGAATGAGCGCGGCGGCATCCGCCGAGGCCGATCTGGCCGAATGCCGCGCGGCAATCCGCACCGGGTCGCTGTCCTTTCATGCGGCATCAAAGCTGTTGCCCTCAAAAGTGCGCGACCCGTCTTTGGTGCTCTATGCCTTCTGCCGTCTGGCCGATGATGCAGTTGATGAAGGTGCCGCCCCGGTGCAAGCCGTTCTGCACCTTCAAGACCGGCTGGACCGCGCCTATGCCGGTCGGCCGTTCAATGCCCCGATTGACCGGTGCTTCACCCGCATGATCGAAACCCACGCCCTGCCCCGCGCCCTGCCCGAAGCGCTGCTGGAAGGGCTGGCTTGGGATGCCGAGGAACGCACCTACGATACACTGTCAGATGTGCTGGGCTATTCCGCCCGCGTCGCCGCCGTGGTGGGCGTGATGATGTGCGTCCTGATGGGGGTGCGTGACCGGCACCGGCTGGCGCGGGCCTGCGATCTGGGGCTGGCGATGCAACTGACCAATATCGCGCGCGATGTGGGTGCGGATGCCGCCCTTGGGCGCATCTATCTGCCACGCGACTGGTTTGCCGAAGCGGGACTAGACACACAGGCTTTTTTGCGCCGCCCCGCCCCGCTGCCAGAGATCCGCGCGATGACCGCGCGCCTTCTGCGCGAGGCAGACCGACTGTATCTGCGCGCCGAACCCGGTATTGCATGTTTGCCGCTGGGCTGCCGACCAGGCATATTTGCCGCGCGCCATATCTATGCGGGCATTGGCGGCGCCGTGCGCGCGCGTGGATGCGACAGCGTCACCGGGCGCGCCTATACCGGAAAAGCGCGCAAACTGGGCTGGCTCGGCCTATCTGGCCTGCGGGCAGGGCTTAGCGCGGTGCAACCGCGCATGGCTACGCTCTATGCTTCGCCCATGCCCGAAGTGGCGTTTCTGGTCGATGCTGCCGCCGGCCAAGCGCAAAACAGCCGCTCTGACACGCTGATTGACGCGTTGGCGCGACTGCGCGCGCAAGACATTGCGCGGCGCAATGCGCATATTGGGCTAGACCAACGCAGCGCCTGACTTACATCCTAGTCTGATCACGCTGACCCGCCGCGCCCGCGAGGGCGCCCAAGTAAAGGCTTGCCCCCGCAAGGGGGCGCAATTAGGTCAAGACCAATTGGCCAGACAAGGTGCGCGTATGGACTGGATGCTGTTTCTGACCTTCCTCGCCGCCTGCGGCGCGGCAGGGGCCACCGGGGCCATGTTTGAGCCGGGCGACTGGTATCGGGACCTGAACAAACCATGGTGGACGCCGCCGGGTTTCGTCTTTCCGCTCGTCTGGGTCACGCTTTACGTGGCCATGTCCTATGCCGCGATGCGGGTGGCGCTCATCGACGGCTCGCAGCAGGCATTGGCCTTCTGGGCCTTGCAGATCGCGTTCAACACGCTGTGGTCGCCGGTCTTCTTCGGGCTGAAGCGAATGCGCGCGGCCATGGTGATCTTGGGCTGCCTGTGGACGGCAGTCGCTTTGACGCTGGTCAGCTTTGCCCTCATCGACCCACTCGCGGGGATGCTGATCGCGCCTTACCTCGTGTGGGTCACGATCGCGGGCGCGCTGAACTTCTCGGTCTGGCGGCGCAATCCTCAGTTTGCCTGAACAACCGCGTGATGTAGCCGCGCCTCGGCCATCGCATCCGCGCGCTCTGCCCCGAAAATCTGCGCGGCATGATCGCGCAGGTAAATGCGCAGCCAAGGGGTGAAGCGGTCAGGATAAGACTCGATCACGGCGTTCAGCGAGGACAGGTTGATCCAGTCGGTATCGGCCACTTCGTCCGGGTTCGGCGCGATGGGCAGATCGGGCATGGCGCGGGCAGTGTAAACCTGCACCAGTTCGTGTTCGATCAGCCCGCCGCCCACATCGGCGCGATATTCGATCTCGGCCACATGGCGCAGATGCAGCCCGCTGATGCCCATCTCTTCTTCCAGCCGCCGATTGGCACATTCCAGATCAGATTCGCCCCAATGCGGATGGGTGCAGCAGGTATTCGTCCACAGCCCCGGCGTATGGTATTTATGCGCCGCGCGGCGTTGCAGCAACACGCGGTCGCCTTCGGTCACGAAAACGCTGATGGCCTTGTGCTTCAAACCGCGGAGGTGCACGTCCAACTTGTCAAGCGGGCGCAGAACGCCCTCTTCCCATGCGGGGATCAGCCAGCTCATGTGAAATTCGGCCGCACTAGGCCCGTAAGATGCAGCAGGTTCTTGATGCCGATTTTCACATGGGCGAGCGGCCTTGCGGCCACCAATTTCTTGTTCATATAAGCCTCGAAAGTCAGGCGCTGCACGTCGATATCATGGCACAGGCTGACAAAACGCTCGCGCCGGTCGTCGGACTTGTAATAGGCGTCCTGCATCGAGCGCAACACTTTGAAGACGGTTTTATGTTCGCGCATGAACAGCTTGCGTGCCAATGCTAAATCCTTGGGCTTGCCAGAGGCGAGCGCCGCTTGCGCCGCAGTCGCCGCCACGCGTCCGCCGACCATGGCGTAATAAATCCCCTCGCCCGAGGAGGGCGCAACCACGCCCGCCGCATCGCCCGCCAGCACCACGTCGCGGCCATTGTCCCAGCGGTCCATCGGGTGCAGCGGGATGGGCGCACCTTCGCGGCGGATGGTTTCGCAGTCGGTCAGCCCCGACATGGCGCGCAGATCGGCGGTGGCGGCTTTCAGGTCCGCTTCGGGCTTTTCGGTGCCCATGCCCACAGAGCAGCTTGTGCCATGCGGGAACACCCAGCCGTAGAAATCGGGCGAGATGCGGCCGTCATAGATCACGTCGCAGCGGTCTGGGTCGTAATAGTCATTTGCGGGCGGGGCTTTGATGATCTCGTGATAGGCAATGACATAAGGAATCTTGTCGCCGCCCGGCACCTCGGCCCGCGCCACGTTGGAACGTGCGCCATCCGCGCCAATCACCAGCTTGGTCGGGCTGCGGCGTTCTTCGCGGCTGATCTTATCACGCCAGACAACATGGGTGCCATCCTTGTCGCGCTCAATCCGCAGGAACGTGCCGGTCAGCCGCTCTGCGCCATGCGCGGCGGCGCGTTCGCGCAAAAATTCGTCGAAATGCTCGCGGTCGACCATGCCGACAAAGCCGTTTTCAATGGGAATATCCACCGCGCGGCCTGTGGGCGAGATCATCCGCGCCGTTGTGATCTGTGCCACGACCTGAGACATTGGAATATCGAAATCGGCAATCGCGCGCGGTGGGATCGCGCCGCCACAGGGTTTGATACGACCGGCGCGGTCCAGCAGCGCCACGCGCTTGCCCGCGCGCGCCAGATCATCCGCGGCAGTCGCGCCCGACGGGCCACCGCCCACGATAAAGACATCATATGTCATGGTTTATTCCCCCGGAACCAGCAACGCCGTGGCGTGCGGTATCATGATGCGCGCGGCCAGATAGGCCGACGCGACGAAAAGAGTGGCTTGGAACAAGAACACTGCGCCAAAGGCATCGGCCACGGGCATAAGGCTGCGCGCGATATCGACCAGCGCGGCGCCGGTCAGCCCGCCGAACCCCGCCGCGATGGCTTGGGACGCGCCCCAAAGGCCGACGCGCGCGCCTTCGCGCTTGTCCGCGCCCTCGCCCGCAAGCTGCATCATCGACCCGATGGCCGCGACCGCGAACATGCCGTTGAAGAACCCAAGCGCCACGACCAGCGGCACCAAAGGCAACGCCCATGTGGTTGCCCCCGCAATGGCGATCAGCATCAGCGCAGAGCCGGTGCAGCCCGCCACGACCCAAGCGCGCAAGCTGCCCAAGCGAAAGCCCGTCGCCGCCACGCCGACAAGCACCATGCCAAGGAACACGCCGCCATTCTGCGCGCCCGACATTTGCGTCGATTGGCCGGGCGTGAAGTTGAACACCAGCCCCGCATAGGGTTCCAGGATCAATTCCTGCATGAAATAGGCGGTCATGGACAGGAAGACGAAGAACGTGAAATGCCGCGCGCGGGTATCGGCCCAGATATCGGCAATCCCGTCGCGGAAGCTTTG
>CAYNWX010000193.1:0-13263 GCA_964401005.1 uncultured Natronohydrobacter sp. | reverse complement strand
TGCGCAACCGCAGGTGCCGCTAAGGGCAAAAAACGCTTGTCCAGCGGTCGGATTCAGGCGATCTTCACGTCAGTAGGCACGCCACTTGGGGAATGTCGGGCGGTATCTCGTGGAACGCGCCAAAACTCTGTATAGCCGATTTGCACAACGGAAAATAAAATTGCAAATACACCAACCCAAATAGCTTTGTTTGCTGCTTTGCTATTTTTCTCGGCTTCTGTGGAGAACTTATCGAGAAACTCCGCTGCGGCAACTTGGAGGCCGTTCATTATTTGAAGCGCATTCTCACCAAATCCAATGAGTCGATCAAGGCGAGTATTCATTTCGCTCAAGTGGTCATTTGTCTTATGCGTTGGGTTTTCGGGAATATGAATGGGTTCAAACTTGGGTGGAGCAGGATTGAACATGCTTGGTCTTGAGCTGTAAATCTTCTCAAGACCCTCGTTCTGCTTAAGTAGATCCTGGGTGACGCTGCGCAGGCCAATATTCGGGGTTCCGAGAATCCCGCCAAGCCTTGTTTTCAGGCCTTGGAACATTTTTCCCAATTGTTCACTGTGCTTCTTGTTCTCCGCCTCTAAGACATCAATGAAAAAATCGGCGTCGGTCTGTTCCTCGCCTTTGACTGGCGGATCGTCTTCGCGCTCAACTAGGTAAGAGTTGCTTTCGATAAATTCCCGGGAAAACCTCTGAATTTCTTCTTTAGACAAATTCTCGATTTCTTCGTCGGTCAATTCCGATCTAGACATGTCAACGTCCGAATCCGCAGAGCGCTTGCAGATAACACGAATCAAAGCCTTTATGCCTTGTGTAGAGTCTTCCTCCTCGCTTTGGATGAACTCATTTAAGACAGTCATTGCTTTAATCGAATAAGGATAAACATCCCAATCCCCGGCACTGTCCGATCTAAAAACCCATTGGGGTTTGATGAGATCTGCTAAATCCATTGCTATAGCCGTCCCTTGTTTCTCGCTCTCACCCGTTTTCTACCACAACGTAGCATAGCTGTAAGGTCCGCTATCGTAATTTGGCCATGGCTTTGCAAAGCCCGCTACCTGCGCTTGTCTGCCATTCGCACCGTGTGCTGTATAGGTCATGAGGGGCTCACCCCCCTCACCCCGCCACCAGCTTCACCGCGATCCCCCACATCACCAGTGCGATCAGCCCGTCCAGAACACGCCATGCCTTGGCACTCGCGAACAAGGGCCGTAGCAGGCGTGCGCCGTAGCCCAAGCTGAAGAAGAACAGAAACGACCCCGTTACCGCCCCGGCCCCGAAGCTGAATTCGTCCCCCGGAAAGCGGGTCGAGATGGTGCCCAGCAGCACCACCGTGTCGAGATAGACATGCGGGTTCAGCCATGTCAGCGCCAAGCAGGTGGCCAGTACGCGGCCTAAGGGTGCGGCCTCGGCGCGGCCTTCGACCACCAGCGCCTCGGTTGACCGCAAGGCAGAGCGCGCCGCGCGCCAGCCATACCAGCCCAGAAACGCCGCCCCCGCATAGCGCATGACCGGGTCCAGCCATGGCAGAACCGACGCGATCCGGGCAAAGCTGGTCACGCCCAGCACGATCAGCACCGCGTCCGACACGGCACAGGCCAGCACCACGGCCAGAACATGTTCACCCCGCAAGCCTTGGCGTAGCACGAAGGCGTTCTGCGCCCCGATGGCAAGGATCAGACCTAGCCCCACGCCCAAGCCAGTCAGGAATACCGATGGCGCGATCATGGGCGCAGGTCCAGACTGGAATACATTGACATCAACCCCTTAAGCGTCAGCTTTGGCTAGACTATCCCTCGACAAAGCGAAAGCCCGATATGATGTTCGACACCATCGCCGTTCTGGATTGGTCCGCCGCCAGCCTGCCCAAAACCGGGCGCGATTCCATCTGGTTGGGCGTCATAGGCCGGGACGGCGTGCAAACCCAGAACCTGCCGACGCGCAGGCAGGCAGAGGCGCGGCTGGCGCAGCTGTTTCACGACACGCACGCCAAAGGCCAACGTTTGCTTCTGGCCTGCGATCTGTCATTCGGTTTTCCAGCGGGGTTTGCGACAGCCCTGACCGGACAAGCGCAGGCCCTCGCGCTGTGGGATTGGCTTGGCCAGCATATCACCGATGACATGGGCAACCGGCACAACCTGCGCGATGTTGCTGCCATGGCCAATGCGCATTTTCCCGGCGATGGCCCGTTTTGGGGCAATGGCGCGAAAGCAGATGTGCCCGGCCTGCCCCGCCGCAAACCCGCTTTGCCCGACGGGCTGGGAGAATTTCGCCTGACAGAAAAGGTCGCCCGCGCGCAGGGGCTTTACCCAAAATCAAGCTGGCAATTGGCCGGTGCCGGTGCCGTGGGCGCGCAAAACCTTGTCGGGCTTCCGGTGCTGGCACGGCTGCGCGCAAGCATGCCGGGGCATGTGGCGGTCTGGCCATTTGAAGCCCCCGACCGCCCCATCGTTTTGGTCGAAACCTATACTGCGCTGGTCGATGGCCCTGTGAAGGCAGCCGACCCATCTGTCGTGCGCGACGCTGTCCAAGTCGCGCTTTTGTCGCAAGCGGTGCAGGCCATGGACCATGCAGGCCTTCTGCCTCGACTATTTGCCCCGCCCCCGCCCCAAGCTCTGCCGGAAGAAGGCTGGATTTTTGGCCTTGGCCACGGGCCAGACCTTGTGGACCACCTGACCCGCGCTTGACAGCCTGCGCGTGCGGCGCACCTATGGTGCATGTTCCTTGTCACCAAATCTACAATCGCCAATCGTGGCGCGCTGCATATCCGGCAGGTGCCGCGCAAATTCATGGGGCGCACCGCCCTTTGGCCGCGCGGCGGCAGCCTTGGCCTTTGGGCGCGGCTGGTCTTCGAGGTGGAATTCCTGCGCTACATGGTGGCACTTATGCCCTTCGTGGTGGCCACGCTCATTTGGCGCGATTATGCGCTGGCCATTGCACAAGCGCCGATCCCCATGCTGATCCTGATCTACCTAGTCGAGGCGCGACTGTTGCGCGTGCCCCCCGGCCAACACGCGGCGCTGGTGTCAGAGGCAGAGGCCGAACGCGGGCTAGACCTGTTGCGCGACCGCGCGCGCAGCATCCTGACCAAGATCGCTGCTGGACGCGGGGTCGAAGCAGGACGCCTGCATCTGGTGATCGAGCAGTCCGAGATGTTGCGCATCACACCATTGTCGCTTGTTTCGGTCCAGTCGGAAGATGGGCCCGCCATTCTGGACCTGACACGCGATGAACGCGCACTGGTGCAAGACACGTTGTTTCAGCCCCCGCTGACAGAGCGGGATTTGAAAAAGATCAGCTTGGCCCGCAAGATTGCCGTGCACGACATCGGGCTTGAAGCACGCGACGTGTCGGCCCATGCGCGGCTGGCGGCCATGATGGCCGCGCGCTCAACCGGCTAACGACAGAACATGCCCGAAGGGCGCTTGCGGCGGGTCGGGTTGCGGCGCGGCCCAGATGACCGGGAAGCGCGGAGGCGCGCCCATCGGACCATCCATATCCGACAAGATCACAAGCGCCGAAGGGCCAAGTTCGCCTGCCCGCGCGAAAACGGGGCGGAAATCGGTGCCACCGCCTTGGGGCAGATCAAGAGCGCGTAAAGTTGCCCGCGCCGTGGCAGGGTACAGCGGCATATCGTGGTGCAGCCCATCGTCAAATGTCAGCAGATGCAAACTGGCTTGCACTCGCAGCGCAATCGCCTGCACTTCGGCCAATAGCAGGCGCAAGCTGTCTTCCTGCACAGAGGCCGAACAATCCAAGCCCAGCACGATACGCGGGGCAGCCCCTTGCCAGCGCATGCGCGGCTGAAAGGGCGGCAAAGGTGCTCCGTTTTGCAGCGCGCGGCCTGCCCCGGCCAGCCATGCCCGCGCAGGGCGCAAGGGCGCGGGTTCGGGGCGGTGCACCGTGGCGCGCGCCAGCAGGCGGCGCAAAACCAATTCCCACGGGGTGCGGGGCTGTGGCAGATCAGCCAAACGATGCCCCAACACGCCAAGCCCAAAGCCTGCCGCCGCCCCTGCTGCCATGGCGCGGGCCAGATGCGCGCGCCATTCGGCTTCGCCCGTGCCACCCTTATCCTTGCCTTGACCGCCACCATCAACGCCGCCGGGGCGCAGGTCGGGCTTTTGCCCATCCTCCTGCGCCTGCCTGCGCGCGCGGCCTGCGCCTTCGGGCGTGTCGGCCATACGCCGATAAAGGCGCTCGCAATCCCAGTCGGCCAAGCCGCCCTGTTCGTTCAATGCGCCCAGCAAGCGCGACAGCGTCAGCGCCGGACGCGGCAGCGCATGGCCGGCCTGCACGATGGCCTCGTTCACGATGGCGTCGCTGGCAATCTGCCACAGGTCGGGCGCGAACCCGTCGCCCATGCGCGCAGCCATCGCGGCCATGCGGTCTGAATGTTGCAGCGCCACATGCAGAATGTGGTGGCCCGCAAGCCCGATCTGCTCATGCGCGGGCAAGGCCGCGAAATCGGGGCCGTAGCGGATCAGCGCGCCCGTGGTTTCGGCTGGCACATCCAATCCCTCGGCATCGCGGTGCTGGCACCACAGCGACAAGGCCGCCAGCGCCGGGTCGCGTTCGGTCAGGGCTTGCAGCGCGCGCGTGGCCCGAAACGAATGCAGTGAGGAATGGGTCATTCCAGCCCCGCCGCGCGCCGCTCCTCGGCATAGGCGGCATAGGCGGGCGAGTCGATGAACGCCTCTGCCATGTCATTATCCAGCGCCTTGCGGATCAGCATCTCGAACCCATGGGCGCCCAGTTCCGCCAAGGGCATGGCGGTGAACGGCGCATCGCGCAAGGACCGCGCTTCGGCCATGATCTCTATGCACTTACCCAAATTGCCCGCATCCGCCCGCGCCACCAGCGCATAAATCAGCGCGGTCATCCCATGCATCGAGGGCGGGTAGAGCGCCAGCCGCGTTTTCCCACTTGCTTCCAGAAGGTCGTCAATTTGCACCGTCGCCGCAATCTCATCTGCGATCAGCAGGAATTCGGCGGCCACTGCTTCGCCCAGCACGCCGCCAATGGCGGTGTTGCGCAAGCTGCGGTCCGGCAGCGCCCGCATTAGCGCCGACACCCGCGCCCAAGATCGCGGCGAACAGGCGATCATGTCGCCCCGGCGCAAGGCCGCCTCGCCCGTGTCCAGCAAATCGGGCCGGGTGCGGATGAAGGCGATGACAGCAGGGTCCAGCCCTTGCGGCACCGCGTATCCCTGCACCCAATCGCCCGCCTCTGCCACAAGGTTCAGATGCACCAGACGGTCCGACAGCGCAGACCCCATTTCATAAGCAATCGCGCCATCCTCGACGCTATTGCCCGCCGCGACTACGAAACAGCTATCCGGCAAGCGGTGCGGTCCGACGCGGCGTTCTTGCAACAAGCCATATACGGTAGGTTGCAACTGAGGCGCGGCGGCGGTCAATTCATCCAGAAACAGCACCGAAGGCGCGCTCGGGTCGTCCGGCAAATCCTCTGGCCGAAACCAGATGGTGCGCTGGCGCTCCATATCGAAAAACGGCAGGCCGCGCAGGTCTTGCGGCTCTATCGTGGTCAGGCGCAGGTCGAAAAGCCGCGCGCCGATGCGGTCGGCCAAGATCTGCACGATCTCGGTTTTCCCGATGCCGGGGCGGCCATGCAGCATCCAGCTTGCGGTCATGGCGCCAGAGGCTTGCGCCTGCCAGCCAGCCAGAAGCAACTCCAGCGCGCGGCCAGTCGTGATCGGGGGTGCATTGACCATGGTTTGCCTTTCGCCACTCTGTCACGGGCCTGAATATGGCCCGCGACATTGGCGCAGCAAGGATCAGGCGGGCGGTTTCGAGGGCGAGTCTTCCGCCAGCTTCGCGGCCTGCGAAATCCAGTTGTCCCGGTCGATCCGGCCTTTGAAGCTGAGATAGCCATCGACCCAATCGACTTCGGACCGTGTCCATTTCGCAATCTGCCAGAAATGATAGAATCCCAGCGCGTTCAGCTTGCCTTCCAGCACCGGGCCAACGCCGCTGATGCGTTTCAGATCATCCGCCGCGCCCACGGGGGCATCCAGCCCCTTGGGTTGCAAAGGTTCCACATCGGCGCTTTCCACTTCGGCGCGTTCCACTGGGGCGCTTTCCGCAGGGGCGGCGGCAATCGGGGCGGGCGCGTCTTCTGCGACCCGCGCAGGTTCGGCGGCAGGGGTTTCAGGGGCAGCAGCCGCAGCACTTGGCGCTGCGGCCGCAGCAGAAGTAACAGCGGGCGCGACTGACGGGGCCGCCACGCGCGGCGCGGGGGCCGCCCCCTTGGGCGCGCTTTCCGCCAGCGTGAAGATCACACCCACGATCAGTGCTACCACAGCCCCGACCGCGACCGCAGCGATCCCGCCAAGGTCCAGCGGGACGAGCGATACGCCAAACATTAGCGCGCCCGCGCCTATGGCGATGGCCCAACCATGCAGCGGCGGAGCTTCCTTGAATTCCGAATGTGCCATATAATTCAATTCCTTCCTGTCGTTTTGGTTGCGGGTCAGGCGCGCAAAGCCTGCACATTACCCGCCGGAAAGGCCTCTAGCCCCAAGGCTTGCAAAGCCGTGCCAGCAATGTCGCGCGCGCTGAGCCCTGCCTGAGCATACATCACTTCCGGGCTTGCCTGTTCAATAAATCTGTCGGCCAAGGTCATGCAGCGCAAGGCGGCACCGCTTTGCAACTGCCCGGAATTGGCCAAGTAATGCAAAACATGCGCGCCAAAGCCGCCCTGCGCGCCCTGTTCGACCGTGATGACCGCCGCATGGTGGCGCATGAGCTGGTCGATCAGCGCATGGTCAAGTGGCTTGGCGAAACGAGCGTCTGCAATCGTGCAGGTGATCCCACGCGCGGCCAAAGCCTCGGCGGCCAGACGCACTTCAGCCAGATGCGCACCAAAGGACAGGAAGGCGACATGCTCACCTTCGGCCACGATCCGGCCTTTGCCGATTTCCAGAACCTCTGCCCGCTCGGGCATCGTCACGCCCACTCCGTTGCCACGCGGGTAGCGCAAGGCGATGGGGCCTTCGCCGTAAGCGGCGCAGGTTTCAGTCATGTGCATCAGTTCCGCCTCGTCGCCTGCGGCCATTACGACCATGCCCGGAAGGTTGGTCATGAAGCCCACATCGAACGCGCCCGCATGGGTCGCGCCATCGGCGCCCACCAGCCCCGCGCGGTCGATGGCGAAGCGCACAGGAAGGCCTTGCAGCGCCACGTCATGCACAACCTGATCGTAGCCGCGTTGCAGAAAGGTGGAATAGATCGCACAGAAGGGTTTCAAGCCGGATGCTGCCATACCTGCCGCAAACGTGACCGCGTGTTGCTCAGCAATGCCCACATCGAACACCCGACGCGGGAAGCGGTTTTGCATGATGTCCAGCCCCGTGCCGCCGGGCATGGCGGCCGTGACGGCGACAATATTGGGGTCGCGCGCGGCGGCGTCGGTCAGCGCCCGGCCAAAGACGCCCGTGTAGCTGGGCGCATTGGGTTTGGATTTGGCTTGCGCCCCGGTCGCCACGTCGAATTTCGACACGCCGTGATAGCAGCAGCCCGAGGCTTCGGCGGGCGCATAGCCTTTGCCCTTCACGGTGCGCACATGGATCAGCACTGGCCCTTCAGCCCGGTCGCGCGCCATACGCAGGGTAGCCATCAGGTCGGGCATGGAATGGCCGTCGATGGGGCCGATATAGGTAAAGCCCAGATGCTCGAACATAGTGGCATCGGGCGGGCCGCCGCAGGCACGGGCGCGCGCGGCCAAAGCCTGTTCACGCAAGCTCTGCGGCAGGGCGGCCATGAAACCTTGGGCAATCTCTGACAGCGATGCATGCGGCGCGTTCAGACGGTTCAGGTAGCTGTTCATCGCGCCGACCGGGGGGGCAATGGACATGTCGTTATCGTTCAGGATCACGAACATCCGGCGTCCTTCGGCACCTGCGTTGTTCAGCGCCTCATAGGCCATGCCGGCGGTGATGGACCCGTCGCCAATAACGGCAATCGCGTCACCTGTGGGTTGGCCCATGTCGCGGCCAATGGTGAACCCCAAGGCTGCCGAGATACTGGTGGAACTATGCGCGGCCCCAAACGGGTCAAAGACCGATTCCGTGCGCTTGGTAAAACCCGACAGCCCACCTTCTTGCCGAAGCGTGTGCATAAGGTGGCGGCGACCGGTCAGAATTTTATGCGGGTAGCATTGGTGCGCCACGTCCCAGATCAGCTTGTCGAAGGGCGTGCGAAACACTGCGTGCAGGGCGACCGTCAATTCAACCACACCCAGCGACGATCCCAGATGCCCGCCGGTGCGGCTGACGGTCTCGATGGTCTCTTGTCGCAGCTCATCGGCCAGTGCGGTCAGCTCGGCCAAGTCAAAGTCGCGCATATCCGCGGGGCCTGCGACACGGTCCAGATGCGGGGTCTTGGTGGTGTCGGTCATGTCGGTCCCTCCCGGTATAGCGATGTTGGAATTGAAAAAAGATGCCGTGGGGCAAGGCCCGCACGGCACCAGTTTCCTGTCGCCAACAGGAAAGGGAACCGGGCGTCACGGCCCGTGTCCGAACCGGCTAATGGCTCGAACCCTTTGGGGGGCAGGCCGAGCGTAGCCGCCCTACCCCAATTCGTTTCGCCAAAGGATCAAGCCTTGGCGGTGATCGCTGGCGCTTCCAATGCAGAGTAAGGCATTGGCGGCGGCGCGTTCTTGCTGTCTTCGGGCAGGAATTCCCCGACGACCCAGATCAGCCCGATGATCGCGCCGATCCCCAGAAGCACCGCGGCGGCATATCCAGCGCCCCGCAACATTTCCGACAAGATCCAGTTCCGCAGCCTTTGGCCGGGCGTCTCTTCGATGTAGTCATGCTGTGCCATGTTGACCTCCTCGATCAGTAGGTTGGACGGTAGCCGCGATCTTCGGCCCAGATTGCCCAGTTGTCCACGACCGTGCCAGTCAGCAAGATACCGATCCCGCCGGTGAGCGTGGTCAGAACTGCAAACCACCAAGCCCAACGGTGGATACCTTCCATCGTGGCATTAAAGCCCATGGTCCAGCGCCAGAACAAGGCCGCCCGTTCGGATGCCGTGCCACGGTCCACGATCTGCTCCAGCTCGCGGTCGCCGCCAAAGCGAGAGACTGCAAGGATGGTTGCCCCATGCATAGCGAACAGCAGGGCCGAGCCATAGAGGAAGACGATCGAAAGCGCGTGGAACGGATTGTAGAACAGGTTGCCATAGCGCAGACTGAACAAGTTGGTCCAATCCAAGTGGGTGAAGATGCCATAGGGCACGGCTTCAGACCACGATCCCATAAGCAGCGGACGGAACAGGCCCAGCACAAGGAACAGCCAGATGGCGGAACCGAAGGCCCAAGCCACATGTTTGCCCATGCCCAAGGCTTCGGCGCGCAGATAGGTGCGTGCCCACCATGTCATGACAGAGATCAGCAGGAAGAAGGACGCAATCAGGAAATAGCCCCCTTCGCGCATCGGCGGAATGCTCAGGCCATATTCAGGCGCGGGCGGATCCAGCGACAGCCAGAACAGATCGCGCATGAACACGGCCGGGTTATAGCCCGCCTGATCCCAGAACCACAGCCCCACCATGACGAACCATGTGATGCCAGTGGCCAGCGAGATCACGCCCAACGTGCCCAGATAGATGGGGCCAAGCTGCGCATTGCCGAACCAGCCCAGAAGCGTCGAGAAGCCGGCCGATTTGGTGCGGTTTTCCAGCTCTACGCCTTCAACCAAGCCCATTTCGGGGGCTGCGCGCACCTGCACCTGTGTAAAGATGTTCTGATACTCAGCCATTGACGCCTCCTGCGATATCGCTCCACCACGGCAGGTTCAGCCACCAATCCCACCAGACAACCCACTGGTCGAACCAGATGGTGCCAGAGATCACGATGCAGACCGCCGACCAGAACCCGGCATTCAGCGCCAGAAGCAGACCCAAGCGGTGAATACCCAGCGTGCCGACCGAATACCCGATAAGGTCACGGAAGAACGTGTCTTCGTGGTCGGGGGTTTTCATGATCTGGCCCTTGGGCGGGTTTGCCGCCGACAGAACCAGAGCGCCGTGCAGCGCCAGCGCCAAGGTCGTGGTGAAGAAGAAGGTCACCGCGATCATATGCGCCGGATTGTAATGGAAGTTGCCGTAAGTATAGCCGACATTCGACACCCAATCGAGATGGGTCCAGATACCATAGGGGAACGCATGTCCCCAGGCGCCCATCAGAACGGGACGAATGACAACAAGCGTGACATAAGCAAAGATCGCCACGCCGAAAGCAAAGGGCACATGATAGCCCATGCCCAGTTTGCGGCAGATCTCGACCTCACGCAGCGCCCAGGACACGAAAGCCCCGATCGCGCAGATTGTCACAACCTGCCATAGCCCGCCTTCAAGCAGCGGTGCCGGTCCCAACCCATAAGATAGGGGTGGGGGATTTATTGAAATAAGCCAGGGGTTGAACGTGCCTTGCAGCACAGCCCCCCAAAAGATCAAGAGCGTTCCGAGAACCGCGAAGAACACGGTCGTTACCCCGAAAAAACCGACGTAAAACGGCCCGACCCAAAAGTCGAACAGGTTTCCGCCGACCAACGTGCCCCCGGGCACGCGGTATTTGCGCTCGAAGCTTAGCAGCGCCATGCTTCCCTCCGCTAAGGTGCGGCGGCCGTCAAGGCCGTCAATGATGGGTGAAGTTGGCCACGGGCAAAGGTGCTAGCACCCATGCCCGCGGCGCTATATTTATTCGGCGACAACGCGCTCGTATTTCTCGGCAGCAATCGTGAACCAGTTGTAAGACGGGTTCGACAGCAGCACGAGATGGATCATCGCAGCCAAGAGGAACAGGAACACGCCCTGTGCCACGAAAACGCCGCGCGGATCGAAGATCAGCCAGATTTTGTAAAACTTGCTCATTTCTCAATCCTCCTCAGAACCACGGGCGCCAGATGAACACGGCCAAATGAGCTACGATAGCAACGGCCGAAAACAGCCATAGCCCGCTCATATAGACCGAGTGCAGTTCCTGGGCCTGCTCGTCGGTGAGACCTGTAAACGACAGATCAGAATTTTCAGCCATAGTATCCTCCGGATCATAAGACTGGCTCCGCACACCCTGCGGCCGGGTTTGGCAAGGGTTCCCCCCCACCCTACCCGCGAACCGAAATCCGCGGGAATTCCTTGTGTCGCAGCGCCTTAGCTGCGGTAGATAATCGGCGCGATCGCGCGGGCATCGGCCAGCGCGCGGCCCAACGGGCCAAGGCGCGGCAAGCGGCCCGTGGTGACGATGCGCCACGACCAGGTCAGCAGACCCACAACCAGCGCCAGCGCAAAGACGGCGCCGAAATAAAGCGTGTATTCCCAGCCGCCATCGCGCGATTGGTGATGCGCCTTGGGGGTATTCACGGTGTAGTCAGCCATGGTTGGTTCCTCCTGCTATCAGGCTCTGGCCGGCGCGGGGGCAATACCCCGAACCAATGCGGTGTCGACCTCGTCCGCGCCTTGGGCCAGCGCGGCTTTCTCGACCGCGTCACGCATGGTGCGCGCCGCCGAAATACGGGTCAGAATGGGGTGCTGGGCCACGATACGGTCCAGCTCGGCTTTAGCTTCGGCGGACCACGGCAGGTCGCGCTTCAGCTCGGCGGGGGTTGCGTCATGCGCGTCCATCTGGCTGCCCAAGGGCAGGATGTGGAACAGCGCATCGAACAGCCCGTTGCATACTTCTTGCAGCACATAGGTTGCGCCCGCATAGCCCATCATCGGCGTGCCGGTGTGGCGGCGGATCGCGGCCCCCGGAAAGCTGGCGGGGATGAAGGCGGGTGCCGGCCCATGACCGGCTTTCAATTCGGCCAGATACATCTTCTCGTTGATGGACCCGAATACGATCAGCGGGCGCTTTTCGCCCATCATGGCGCGCACACGGTCATTGTCGGTTTTCTTGCCGCGCGTGCGGGCCACCGCGAAAGCGCAGGGCATGCCCAGATCGTTTTCCAGATAATTGCGCAAACCGCGCGCATAGGTTTCGTTCGCCACCACGGCGAAACTGGCCGTGGCGTAGAAATCCTGCGTGACCGAGCGCCATAAATCCCACATGGGTTTCAGCGTCGAATGCTTCTCGCGGGTGATGAACGGCTCGGGGTCCAGCCCCAGCATCTCGCCCAGACGGCGCAGGAATTTCGTGGTGCTGTCCATCCCGATCGGCGCTTGCAGATAGGGCTTGCCCAGCACTTCGCACAGGCCGCGCCCGAATTCGCGATACATGCAGATATTCACATCGGCATTCACAAGATTGCGCATCTCGGCCAGATGCCCGCCAAGCGGCATGACCATGTTCACTTCGGCCCCGATGCCTTCGATAAGGCGGCGGATTTCGGCCAGATCGGACGGCATATTGAAGGTGCCATACATCGGCCCCAGAATGTTTACGCGCGGGCGGCTGCCCTCTTCGCGTTTCTTTTCCGGCGGCATACGACCCTTGGTCATCCCGAATTCGGTGAAAATCCACGTCATCGCGCGGTCAGCTGCTTCCCACTGGTCCTCGTCGATGGTGCGGGGCAGAAAGCGTTGGATATTAGTGCCTTGCGGGGTCACGCCGCCGCCGATCATCTCGGCGATGGAGCCTGTGACCACCACGGCGGGCAAAGCGGGGTCGAGCGTTTTCCAGGCGCGTTTCATGGCGCCCTCGGTTCCATCTCGACCCAACTCCTCCTCGCCGAGGCCCGTGACGACAATAGGCAGCTCATGCGGCGGCAGCGCATCGGTGTAGTGCAACACCGATGTCACCGGCAGGTTCTCGCAGCCCACCGGGCCGTCGATAACCACCTGCAAGCCCTTGACGGCGCAGAACGCATAGACCGCGCCCCAGTAACCGCCTGCCCTGTCGTGATCTTGTATCAGCATCAGATCATCTCCTGCGCTTTGGCAGCGCGCGCAGCTTTGTCCAGCTTCTTCTGATGGGCCGCGCGGAAATCGGGGCGCAGGTTCGGCGACCCTTCCCAGATGCCTGCGGTGTCGCCTTCGCCCACGCCCTCGAAAAAGTCGCGCATCTTGTCCATGCGTTCCTTGCCCGCGATGGCGGCATTGACGACCTCTCCCAAAGACCCGGCTCCGGCTGGCCCCATCAGGGGACGCGCGGAAATGAGGTTGGTAAAATAGAGCGACGGCGTGCCCTTTTGCTTGGCGTGCTGCACCACGGGCGTAGTGCCGATGACCAAATCGGGGTCCAGACCATCGGCTGCTGCCAGATCATCGGCCAGCGACGCGCGGAACTTCACCGCCACGCCGCGCGCTT
>CAYNWX010000192.1:0-5861 GCA_964401005.1 uncultured Natronohydrobacter sp. | reverse complement strand
GCGGTGGTTGCGCCGCTCTATCATGGTGAACAGAAGGTCGGCATAGGTGTCGCCCTGCGGCGCATGCAGCACCATGTGCAGGTTGCGCATGCCTGTGGCGACGCGCATCGCGCCGACATGGGGCGGGCCTTCATATGTCCAGACGGCGAGCTTCATGGCCGACCTCGTGTCGTGAGTATTTGGGGCAAGATGAAGGGGCAGGTCATTCCGCAGCCTCCATCCGGGCGGGGTGCTGGCGGGCAAGGATCTCTCGGCGGCGCAGCGGGCGCGCGAAGAGCGAGGCAAGATCGCCCGCTTGCTCGTAGAAATGGACGGGGGTGAAGACGAGTTCGATCGCCCATTTGGTCGCCAGCCCTTCGGCCTCTAGCGGGTTGGCAAGGCCAAGGCCGCAAACGGTCAGATCGGGACGCGTGGCGCGCACGCGGTCGAGTTGCAGGTCCACATCTTGGCCTTCGGAGATGACCGGGCCTTTGGCGATCAGGTCCAGTTCCGGCCCGTGCAGATCGGCATGCAGGTAAGGGGTGGAGATTTCCACCGCTTCCATCCCGCATTCGCGCGTCAGGAAGCGCGCAAGCGGCAGTTCCAACTGGCTGTCGGGCATGAAGAAGATCCGCTTGCCGCGCAAAGTGGTCGCGGCGGCGGCAATGGCTTTTTCGGCGCGCGCACGGGGGGCGGCGACCACTTGGTCAACCTTTTCCGGCGCGATGCCGAATTCGGCGGCGACGGCTTTCAGCCAGAGCGTGCTGCCCTCTGCCCCGAAAGGGAAAGGGGCGGAGATGCGCTTGGCACCGCGGCGTTGCAGGGCGGCATGAGTGTCGCCCGCGAAGGGCTGGGTCAGCGCATAGACCGTGTTCGGGCCGATGGCCGGCATATCCTCGGCGCGGCGGGCGGGCAGGCAGCGCACGGGTGAGATGCCGATCTGCGCCAGCAGGTCCAGCGCCTGATCTTCCACCACGTCGGGCAGGGCGCCGACCAAGAGCAGCTCGCGTGCCTGCGTCTCGGGCAAGGACGGCACGAGGGCCGCGAGGCAAGCATCTTCGCCTTCGGTGAAGGTGGTTTCAATGCCGGAACCCGAATAATTCAGCACCCGGACCTTCGGCCCGTGCTGTGCAGTCAGCCGTTCGGCGGCGCGGGTCAGGTCGAGCTTGATCACCTCTGACGGGCAAGAGCCGACGAGGAACAATTGCTTGATATCGGGGCGACGTGCCAGAAGCCGCGCCACTTCACGGTCCAGTTCGGCATTGGCATCGGCCATTCCGGCGAGGTCTTTTTCCTCAAGGATCGCGGTGCCGAAGCGCGGCTCGGCAAAGATCATCACGCCAGCCGCCGATTGCAGCAAATGTGCACAGGTGCGCGAGCCGACGACAAGGAAGAAGGCATCCTGCATCTTGCGGTGCAGCCAGATGATTCCGGTCAGACCACAAAACACTTCGCGCTGGCCGCGTTCGCGCAGCACAGGGGTGTCGCGGCAGCCAGTGTCGAGGGGGGCGTTCATGCTGTAGCCTCCAGCGTGCCGCCTAGCCGTGCCATGCGCAATTTCCATAGGAACTGCCCGGCATTCACGAAATAGGCGATATAAGCCACCAGCGCGAGCAGCATCAGGTCGGTCGGACCCATGGAGCCTGCAAACAGCGCGGTGATGTAAATGGTGTGAAGCGCGATCACGCCAAAGCTGATGACGTCTTCCCAGAAGAAGCTTTCGGCGAAGAGGTATTGGCCGAAGACCTCTTTCTCCCAGATGGCACCAGTGATCATGATAGTGTAGAGCGCGATGGTCTTGACCACGACAGAGATGGTCGCCGCCGTGTAGCCGTCACCCGTCATCAGGTAGCGGATGACCAGTGCCGCAGAGACCAGACAGATCAGCAATTGCACCGGCGCCAGAATGCCCTGCACCAGCGTCCAGCGCGAAGCGTCGCGGCGGGCGCGCTGCTCGGCGGTGTAAAGCGGTTTATGGGTCCTCGTCGCGCCCATCTGGCAGTTCCTTCTCGATTCCATGCTGTGATGTTACTGCCCACTTTGGCAAAGTGTCAATTAAAACTTACAATCGTGTATCGCTGCAGGAATGCCGTGGACCTGCAGGGTAAATGTGCAGGTTTTCGAGAAATTCCTTTGTTTATTGGCGTATTTTTGCGTGTAGGAGTAGTTGTGTGCTCTGCAAGGGGTTTGGTGTAAGTTTCTTTTGACATTTCTTGGGTCACCTGTAACACTTGAGGAGAGAGATGCGCAGACTCGTTCGATTGCCGAAACGGGGTCTGGCGCAAGATGCGAGGGCGACGTGGATCAGCACGGCCAGACACAGCAAAGGTTTCAAGACTCGCCAGATGCTGCGCTGACGCAATTCGCGTTGCGGGTGGTCTCGGAATTGCGGCGTAATGCCCGGATTGAAACCGGCAGCCCTCAGATGGATGTACTGGACCTGCTGCTTTGCCACGCCAATATTGGCGATACCGAACCGCTTTCACGCCTTTTTGTGGAAATGAAGCGGCGTGGAATCACGGCCGAGCAGATCATCGACATTTATTTTCCAGCCGCGATCAGCAAGATTGGCAACGATTGGCATGATGGCGATCTGGATGTGCTGCAAGCCACTCTGCGCATGTCACGCTTGCAAGCATTGTTGCGCGAATTCGGGCGGGCTTGGATGTCAGATTCGGCGGGTGGGCCAACAGGGCCGCGCATTTTGTTGGTTCTGCCGGGTGGCGAACAACATACGCTGGGGGCGATGGTGGCGGCCAACCAGATGCGGCGGATCGGCGTATCTGTCCGGGTATGTCTAATCCCGAAAGCCACGCTTCTGGCAGAGCAATTGCAAAATAGCCGTTTCGATGCGGTTTTTGTCTCTGCGGCGAACCGTTCATGCCTTGCGTCTTGTGTCGATTTGGTGAAGACAATCCGTAGGTTGCCGGATGGTGGCCTTCCAATCGTATTGGGTGGCGGTATATTGCGTGAACTGCAAGATGACATGGGGCTTAAAGCCCTTGCAGGCCATGTTGGGGTCGATTTGGCGACCATGGATGTGACCAAGGCATTGGCGGTATGCGGCTTGAACAGCAAGGCGCAGGCGGCGGAGTAGCCTGCGCTCTCGGTTTTTGGCTTGCCTTTCGTGAGCCACCTTAAGGAGCAAGTCGCACGTGTCGAATGATGGTGCCAATTTTCAGTCGGATGCGGCGGTTCCAATTCTGCGGGACCCCGTTGTCACGTCTGTGGTGGCAACCTTGTCGGATGTGTCGCTCGTTATTGGCCAAGATGGCAAAGTACGCGCCGCCGTTGCGAAACCCGATTCCAGCTTTTCCGGCTTTACCAAAGGCTGGGTTGGCAAAGATTTTACATCCTTGCTTGATGGCGATTCGACAGAACGGTTTCGCGCGCGTTGTGCCGATTTGGCTTCGCGGGCTGAAAATGGTGACCCGTCCCCGTTTCGTTGGGTAGAACTGGTTCATAAAGGTATTGGCAGCAACGGCGTTCCCGTGCGCTATGCAATGCATTGGGTCAGCCAGAGCGAAGAAGTTCTGTTGCTGGGGCAAGATCAGCGCCCCGTGATGGAAATGCAGCAGCAACTTATGAATGCCCAGATCGCGCTGGAGCAGGATTACGAATCGCAGCGAGAGCTGGACACGCGCTACCGACTGTTGATGGATTTCACGTCCGATGCGGTGGCCTTGGTGTCTGCCACGACCGGAAATATCGTCGATCTGAACCATAATGCCGCCTCTTTATTCGGCACGTCGCGCGCAGACCTTCTCGATACGCCCTTTGCAGAGCGGTTCTCGGGGCGGCGGCGGGGTGAGTTGATGTCGGCCCTGTCCTCGCCGCTGGCGGTGGATACGCCCGGCCCGATCGAGGTGGAGCTGAAAGTTTCGCAACAGCATTTGTTGCTCTCGTCAAAGCTGTTCCGCGCGGCGGGCGAACAGCTGATCTTCGTGCGGATGAGCGACCCGGAAATGGGGTCGGTTGCCGATGGTAAACTGGTCGCCAACTTGCGGCAATTGTTCTACCGTGGCCCCGATGCGATGGTCTTCACCGACCGAGACGGTAATATCCTGTCCGCGAACGAGACCTTCCTGAACCTGACCGATGTGTCCAACCCGTCTGCGGTGCAGGGCCGTTCCGTGGCCGATTTCTTGGCGCGCGGTGTCGTGGACCTGAAAGTGCTGCTGGAAAACGCGCAACGCGCGGGCCAGTTGCGGATGTATTCCACCAAGCTGAAAACCGATTTCGACGCGACCGTTGCGGTCGAGATTTCGGCGACATGGTTGGATGATCGGCTATCGCCAGTTATGGCCCTCGTGATCCGCAACGCTTCTAGTGCGGCAGCCCGGCGTGGCGATGGTGGCGCGCAAGATGCCGATATGCGTGGCGTTATGGAACTGGTGGGCTCCAGCACGCTGAAAGACATCGTGGCCGAAACGACCAATGTGATTGAAAAGATTTGTATCGAGACGGCGATTGAGTTGACACGCAACAATCGTGTTGCCGCCGCGGAGATGCTGGGCCTTTCACGCCAGTCGCTTTATGTGAAGTTGCGCAAATACGACATGCTGTCGCGCGACGAGGATTGACCGCGAAATTTCGCGCTATCCTGCGTATTCCCTGAAAAACTTGATCTGTGTCAATTCATGTTGTCACCCCGTGTGTAAACTTATGCTTACATATAGGGGAGTCGTCTCATGCGGATCGTGTTCATTCATCCCAACTACCATTCCGGCGGTGCCGAGATCGCGGGGAACTGGCCGCCTGCTTGGGTCGCCTATCTGGCGGGTGCGCTGAAGAATAACGGGTTCGATGATATCCATTTCATCGACGCCATGACAAACCATGTCGGCCCTGATGACCTGCGCGCGAAGCTGATCGAGCTTCAGCCCGATGTCGTCGGTGCGACCGCGATCACGCCTTCCATTTATGAAGCCGAAGAATGCCTGCGCATCGCCCGCGACGCGGTGCCGAACGCCCGCACTATTCTTGGTGGCATTCACGCGACCTTCATGTTCAGGCAAGTCTTGTCCGAAGCGCCTTGGATCGACGTTATCGTGCGTGGCGAAGGTGAAGAAATTCTTGTTGCCCTGATGAAAGCCATGGACGAGGGGCGTTGGCCAGAGAATCGTCACAAGATCAAGGGTTTGGCCTTCGTTGATGACGGCGAAATCGTCGCCACCGAAGCCGCGCCCACGGTTAAGGATCTGGACGGGATCAAGCCGGATTGGTCCATTCTGGAATGGGACAAATACATCTATATCCCGCTCAATCGCAAAGTCGCCATTCCGAACATGGCGCGCGGCTGCCCCTTTACCTGCTCCTTCTGTAGCCAATGGAAATTCTGGCGCGATTACCGCGTGCGCGACCCGAAAAAGGTTGTCGATGAGATCGAGGATCTGGTCAACAATCACGGTGTTGGGTTCTTCATCCTTGCCGACGAGGAACCCTCGATCAACAAGAAGAAATTCATCGAATTCTGCGAGGAGTTGATCGCCCGTGGCCTGCCCGAGCGCATTCAATGGGGCATCAACACCCGCGTGACCGACATCATGCGCGATAAGGATTTGTTGGGCTTTTACCGAAAAGCGGGGCTGGTGCATGTGTCCTTGGGCACCGAGGCCGCCGCGCAGATGAAGCTGGATGTGTTCAACAAGGAAACCACGGTCGCCGAAAATAAGGAAGCGATCCGCCTGCTGCGCGAGGCCGATATTTTCGTCGAGGCACAGTTCATTGTGGGGCTGGACAACGAAACCCCCGAAACGCTGGAAGAGACCTTCCAGATGGCATGGGACTGGCAGCCCGATCTGGCCAACTGGGCGATGTACACCCCCTGGCCGTTCACCCCGCTGTTCCAGGAGCTCAAGGACAAGGTCGAGGTCTTCGAT
>CAYNWX010000191.1:0-9879 GCA_964401005.1 uncultured Natronohydrobacter sp. | reverse complement strand
ACGGCCACGACATGGCCTGTCTCGTCCAGTTCTAGCAGGAAATCTTCCATCTGCGCTTCTAGGAACAGACCGTTCCACAGCACCAGATCGGCCTGAGCCAGCGCAACAATGTCAGTGCGGGTCTGGCGGAAGGCATGCGGGTCCACACCCGGACCCATCAGCGCTCGCAAATCAACCAGCTCGCCGCCGATGGCGCGGGCGGTGTCGGCAATCATGCCGGTTGTGGCAACCACGTCCAGCCGCTCTTGGGCGGCGGCGGGCAGAGTGGTCAAGGCCACGAGAGCGGCGCTTTGCAACAGACGTGTCAGGGCACGCATTGGGGTCAGTCTCCTTCTAAAAAGTATATAGGTGAATTGCGAATAAGTCGCAACAGGAAAGAAAATGCAATTCATTCTCAAGAATGCAAGATCATCTGATGCTGAGGGCTTCACAAGGCCGTGGGTGCCAAGGCTTGCCCGAAATTCGTACCGGGCCACTCGCGCTGGCCTGCACGCGCCCTTGCATCGCGCGCGCCACGCGCTTACATCTGGGATGTCCCGCAAGGGACTATGGGCATAAACGCGCTCGGAATAAGCGGATCGGACCCGGGGGCGGTACCCGGCGGCTCCACCAATATCCTTCATTTGGGGATTCTGGGGCCGAAACAGGATCGACGAACGTGTAAAGGGGTTATGCTTTGCCTCGGTGAGCCACCACCGTTATCGGTGCAAAACGTACAGTTGCAAATGACAACCGTGCTCCGGTCGCAGTCGCTGCGTAAGCAGTCACAAGACCGAAACTTAAGCCCTTGCGCCTAGCAGCGTAAGGCGGGGTTCGCAGGCACCTGGCAACAGAAGCCTGCACTTTCAACAAGCATTTTCCGCGGCACACCTACAGCGCCCCTTTCAATCGGGGTTTAGTTGGGTATGGTGGGCGCAGAAAGATCGAAGGGCATACCGGCATGAGTGGTGAAATCGACTATGGCAACCTGATGCATGACGCCATGCGCGGCCTGATCCGGTCGGTCATGGAACGTGTGGCGCAAGATGGGTTGCCGGGCGAGCATCATTTTTTCATTACTGTCGATACCGGGCACCCGGACATGCAGATGGCCGATTGGCTGCGCGACCGTTACCCCGAGGAAATCACGCTGGTGGTGCAGCATTGGTTCGAGAATCTTGTTGTGGACCCCAACGGCTTTGCCATCACGCTCAATTTCGGCAATTCGCCCGAACCCTTGTATATCCCGTTCGACGCCATCTCGACCTTTGTCGACCCGTCAGTTGAATTCGGCCTGCGCTTTGAATTGCAGCATGACGACGAAGACGACGACGAGGATGACGATCTTGAGGCACCGATGATCGAAGACGCCCCGCGCGAAGAGAAAAGCGCCGATGTGGTCAGCTTGGACCAGTTTCGCAAATAGCGGTATGCGGCGGTATGCCGATTGATCTTGGCACGCCAAGGCGGTAAGCGACAGCAAACAGCCGCAAGGAGCGCCGCCCATGACCGATATCCGCGTTGAAACCGACAGCTTTGGCCCGCTGGACGTGCCCGCCAACAAATATTGGGGCGCGCAAACGCAACGTTCCATTATGAATTTCCCGATTGGCTGGGAGCGCCAGCCGGTGCCGATCATTCGCGCCTTGGGGGCGATCAAATGGGCCTGCGCTTTGGTGAACATGGAGCAGGGCACATTGGACGACCGTCGCGGCGGGGCCATCGTGCAAGCCGCGACAGAGGTGTTCGAGGGCAAGTTCGACGACAATTTCCCGCTTGTCGTATGGCAGACCGGGTCTGGTACGCAAAGCAACATGAACGCGAACGAGGTTATCTCGAACCGCGCGATTGAAATTCTGGGCGGCGTGATGGGGTCGAAAGACCCGGTGCACCCGAATGACCATTGCAATATGGGCCAGTCCAGCAACGACACCTTCCCAACTGCGATGCATGTCGCCATCGGAATGCTGGCGCGGGACGTGCTGCTGCCGGGGTTGCACAAGCTGCACGGCGCTTTGGCGGCGAAGTCGGAAGAATTCAAGGACATCATCAAGATCGGCCGCACCCATACGCAGGATGCGACACCGCTGACGCTGGGGCAGGAGTTTTCCGGCTACGCGCATCAGGTGAAAATGGGCATTGCGCGGGTTGAGATGTGCCTGCCGCATATATATGAGTTGGCCCAAGGCGGCACTGCGGTCGGCACCGGGCTGAACACCCGCAAGGGCTGGGACACCGCCGTTGCGGGCCACATCGCGCAGATCACCAACCTGCCCTTTGTGACCGCGCCCAACAAGTTCGAGGCTTTGGCCGCGCACGATGCGATGGTCATGTTCTCGGGTGCCTTGAAAACGGTCGCGGCCAGCCTGTTCAAGATCGCAAACGATATGCGTTTGCTTGGCTCTGGCCCGCGCTCTGGTCTGGGCGAGTTGATCCTGCCGGAGAATGAGCCGGGCTCAAGCATCATGCCCGGCAAGGTCAACCCCACGCAGGCCGAGGCGCTTACCATGGTCTGCGCGCATGTCATGGGCAATGATGCGGCGGTGGGCTTTGCCGGGTCTCAGGGCCATTTCGAGTTGAACGTCTACAACCCGATGATGTCCTACAACGTGTTGCAATCTATGCAGCTTCTGGGCGATGCGGCCAGCAGCTTCACCGATAACATGGTCGTAGGCACCAAGGCTAATGTCGAGCGGATCGACAAGCTGATGAAGGAATCGTTGATGCTGGTGACGGCGCTGGCGCCGACCATCGGGTATGACAACGCGACCAAGGTCGCCAAGACGGCGCATAAAAACGGCACCACGCTGAAGGAAGAGGCCATCGCGCTGGGGTTTGTGGACGCGGAAACCTTCGACCGCGTTGTGCGGCCCGAAGACATGATCGGCCCAAAGGGCTGACAAAAGAAACGCACCGGGGGCCAAGCGCCCCCGGTCTTCATTTGGGGGTTCTCGCGCTTTTGGCGTAACTCTTGCCAGAGTTCGGGCGAGAGGCGCATTGATATGCACATAATAGTGTCTGGTTGGCTGATCGTTGGAGTGTTGGCATACGCGCCGGGTGGGCTGCGCGCCGATGGTCCTGCCTAATTGCGCTATATGCAAACCCGTGACGGGGATGTGACCTATCACGTCAGCGGCGGCGTCGGGCCCGCGACACCGTTCGCTCTGGCTTCGCTGGGCAAAACCATGACAGCGGTTGCAGTGTTGCGCTTGGTCGCACGGGGACAACTTTCTTTGGACGACGCCCCGCAAGCGCATTGACCCGCCGATCTGGTTGCGGAGCCGGACCTGCCGGACGGTTTGACCCTACGCCATTTGCTGACCATGACCAGCGGCTTGCCGGATTATCTGGACGAGGCCTTCGTGGTGGATGCGTTGGAGGATCCTGCGCGCGCCCAGACACCGCGCGCGGCCCTGCGCTATGCTGTTGGCGAAAAGTGGATATTCGCGCCGGGTGAGGGCTTCGAGTATTCCAAAACGAATTATATTCTGTTGGGCTTGATCCTGGAGCAGGCCAGCGGACAGTCTTTCGCGCAGGTGATTCAGGAGCAGGTCATTTCCCCGGCGGGCATGTCCGGGGCGTTTGTCTTCGGGTCTGTCGCTTTGCCCGTCAGGTTCCCCGATGCAGTGGAAGATGGACAAAACCTGCGGGCCTGTTACGGCGTTGAAGGCATGGGCGATGGCGGCGTGATCGGCTCTGCTGCTGATCTGGCCCGCTTTTATCGCGCCTTGTTTGGCGGCGGTTTGCTGTCGCCGGCGCAGATGGCCGACTTGCTGTCAGACCCATTGGGCGAAGGCTACGGGATGGGTCTTGAGCTTGAGGGCGATCTGGTCGGTCATTCCGGTGGGGACCTTGGCTTTTCCGCAGATATCTGGCTGGACCGCGATAGCGGCACGCTTGCTGTGTTTCTGGCCGCGCAACCGGATGCAGATACGGGCTGGACCTACGAGGTGCTGGGCTACTAAGCCGCCCACCTAACCGCCCGGCTTGCGCCAGCTTGTCACCAACACAGAGGCGCGCAATTCCTCGTCGTTATATTCCTGCAATTCGCCCTTTGCGCGCAACGCGTCCAGATCGGCTTGCGAGGGATGCTCTTCGATCCCCAGCCAATCGCTGTGGCCCGGCCAGTGGTCCTCGAAGGCGCGCCGATATTGCGCAAGCCGCCACTCGTTCAGGTAGGAATTGGGCTGCACCAGCCCGCGCGTCGCCTCGCGCAGATGTGGCCATGGTGGCAGCGCCTTCGGGTCCAAGAACAGGCGCACATCATGCGCGCCGGTATGGCTGGTATATAGGTGGGTGATCATATGGGCCACGCCGCCGGGGCGCAGCACGCGGGCTACCTCTGCGGCGGCCTTAGCAGGGTCGGACAAATGCTCGAACACAGAGGTCGAGACGACGGCATCAAAACTTGCATCTTCGAATGGCAGCGCTTGCGCATCACCAAGATGGATATGCGTCTTCAAACTTGAGCGCCGCACGCCAAGCTGCCGCGCCAATTCTGTCCGGGTTTTCCGGTCGATTCCCAGCAAGTGCCGGCCAAGCGTTTTAACGGCTCGAAAGCTTCCGTTATCGCGCCAGATTTTCCAGATTTCGCGTAGACCAAGATGGTCTGGCGTCGGTTCTTGATCGACACCTATAGCGCGATTTGTCAGCCCTGTGACCATCAGGAAGAGACGCGTCTGCCCTGGCCCGATCTCTAGCAAGTCGCACTTCACCAAAGGAGCGCCGCGCAGGTCTTCCAACGCCTTCACGACATCGCGCTGCTGGCGGAGCGCATCTTCTACAACACCGGCAATATTAGCGGTTTGACGCTTGTAAAGCCCCAGCAGCTCTGACGCGATACTGAACAGGCTCCGGTCACCGCGCAGATAGGTTTTCATCAAGACCCCGGACGCAAGATTAGGTGGAGAACCTGGGCTGTCTTGCGCGCAACTTCAAGTGAAATGCGGTGCTTTGCCTTTGCGCTTGGATCGGGCAGCGGCTAGACAGTTTCCACCGGCAAGCCAATAGACGTGAGCAAAGCAACTGTATGTCTCGACAGACACCTCCTTTTGCACCTTTCGAGTGGATGATTGCTTGGCGCTACCTGCGAGCGCGCCGTGCCGAAGGCGGGGTCAGCGTGATGACACTCATCTCGTTTCTCGGGATCACGCTTGCGGTGTTTGCGCTGATTGCCGTCTTGGCGGTGCGGTCCGGATTTCGCGCCGAATTCGTTGACACGATCTTGGGGGCGAATGCCCATGTCACGCTCTATTCCGCGGTGCGGGTGGATGAGGCTGGCCGCACCAGTCGCGTGATCGAAGATTACAACGAGCTAGCCGAACGGCTTGCCGCCATTCCCGGTGTGACCCGTGTCGCCCCCTTGGTGAAGGGGCAGGTCATGGCCTCTGCCAATGGGCGCAATTCCGGGGTCGAAGTATTCGGAATCAGCCCGGAAAACCTGATGACCATTCCGCGCATCGCCAATCCCGACACATCCGAAGGGGATATTGGCAGGTTTAGCGAAGGTGTCGCCATTGGCTCTGGCGTGGCGCGCGAATTGGGGCTGATGGTTGGGGACAGCATCCGCCTGATTTCGCCCGACGGTGTGCGCACGGCCTTTGGCACCAGCCCGCGCATCTCGGCCTATGAGGTGGTCTATATCTTTAGTGCCGGGCGCTATGACATTGACCGCACCCGCGCTTATCTGCCGTTTGACGAAGCGCAGACCTATTTCAACCGCGATGGCGTTGCCGACGAGATGGAGGTGATGGTCGAAAAGCCCGACGAGATCGACGCCTTGCGGACGCAGCTTTTGCGCGCAGGCGGCGAGCGCGCCATTCTCTGGACGTGGCGCGACTCTGCCGGGTCTTTCTTGCGCGCGCTAGAGGTCGAGGACAACGTGATGTTCGTGATCCTGTCGATCCTTGTTCTCATCGCGGCGATGAATATCATCTCTGGCCTGATCATGTTGGTGAAGAACAAGGGCCGCGATATCGGCATTCTGCGCACGATGGGGCTGTCCGAAGGGTCTGTGCTGCGGGTTTTCTTCATTTGCGGGGCCAGCATCGGGCTTTTGGGTACACTCGCGGGCGTGGTGTTGGGCTGCCTGTTCGTAATCTACATTGACCCGATTTTCAGCTTCGTGAATTATGCTTCCGGCGGCGGGGTCTGGGACCCGGCCATTCGCGGCATCTATGCGTTGCCCGCAGAATTGCGGCTGGAAGACGTGCTGAAATCCGTTGCGCTCTCGCTATCGCTTTCATTTATCGTGACCATCTTCCCGGCGCGCCGCGCCGCCCGCATGAACCCGGTCGAGGCGCTGCGTTATGAATGATCAGGCCCTTGTTCTGAGAGGTATCTGCAAGACCTATAGCGCCGGAAAACCCGGCGAAGTGCGCGTGCTGCGCGACGTCTCGGTCACGCTCGACCGGGGCGAGGTGGTGGCACTTGTTGCCCCCTCCGGGGCCGGGAAATCCACGCTTCTGCATATCGCAGGGTTACTCGACACCCCCGATGCTGGAGATGTGCTGGTGGATGGCACCAATATGACTCGTTTGGGCGATGATGCGCGCACAGCGGCGCGGCGGGGGCAGATCGGTTTCATCTACCAGTTTCACCACCTGTTGCCGGAATTTTCGGCGCTGGAAAATATCGTGCTGCCGCAACTGGCACATGGGATTGGACGTGGGCAAGCGACAGACCGCGCGCGCATGTTGCTAGACCGCGTGGGCGTCGCTAAACGGGCCGATCACCGCCCCGGGACCTTGTCGGGGGGCGAGCAACAGCGGGTCGCGTTTTGCCGTGCGCTCGCCAATGCACCTGCGCTGCTTTTGGCGGATGAACCCACGGGCAATCTGGACCCGACCACCTCTGATCAGGTGTTCGGTGCGCTGATGGATCTGGTGCGCGAAACCGGGCTATCGGCGCTTATCGCGACCCATAATCTGGACCTTGCCAAACGCATGGACCGTGTGCTGCGGCTGGAAGAGGGCCGGGTGGTGGGGTGAGGGCCTCTCGCCCCGGCAACGCAGCCCCTTGAAGATAAACGATAGCCCGCGCCTGTCCTTTGGCGGCGGACGGTCGCGCCTTTCGCGGGACTGGCAAGATTTAATCTAATCGGAATAGACCCTCTTATACCGCTGCCCTAGCCCCGTCAGCACCTCATACCCGATTGTGCCAATCACATCGGCCAAGGCATCCACACCCTGATGCGGGCCCAGAAGGTCCAAAGCTTCAACCGGGCCATCGACGGCGCTTACATCAATCGTCAGCAAATCCATCGACACGCGACCCAGAAGCGGGCAGGGGATGTCACCGGCCCAAAGCGTTGCCTTGCCCGATAGCGCACGCTGAATTCCGTCGGCATAGCCCGCCGCGATGGTTGCCACGCGCATGTCGCGGTCGGCCACAAAACTGTTGCCATAGCCCACGCTTTCGCCCGCCTGCACGATGCGCGTCTGGATCACCGGGATCGACAGGCGCACGACCGGGCGCGCCTCCGCGAAGGGCATGCCACCATAGAGGCCGATCCCCGGCCTTGTCAGGTCAAAATGATAGTCGCGCCCTAACAGCACCCCGCCCGTTGCCGATAACGAGCGCGGCACGCCTGCGCCATCGGTCAGCTCGCGGAAGGTCTCCAGTTGCTGCGCGTTCATCGGATGGTCCGGCTCATCGGCGCAGGCCAGATGCGACATGATAAGCACCGGCCCCTGCGCGAGCGCAATCTCGGCCACCGACGCCCATTCGCCCGGCTCCATCCCCAGCCGGTTCATGCCACTGTCCAGCTGAATGCCGAAAGGGTGGCCGGGCAGGGCTTCGAAATGGCGGGTCAACTGCTCGACCGAATTAAGCATCGGGATCAGGCCGGCATCCCGGATTACATCGGCATCGCCAGCCATATGCCCGCCATAGACATGGATGGGCAGGTCCGGGCCAAGGGCTGCGCGCACGGCTTCCCCTTCTTCGGCCACCGCCACGAAAAAGCGCCGTGCACCTGCCTGAGCTAGCGTGCGCGCCACGCAGCCCGCGCCCAGACCATAGCCATTGGCCTTGACGGTCGCCGCGGTTTCGACCGAGGTTTTCGCATCCAGCGCCTGCCAATTGGTGGCAAGCGCGCGCAAATCAATATGTAACTGAGCCTGTGCCATGCCTGCCCCTTGCCTGCCTATCAGCGACCCGTCAAGCGTCTTTCACCGCGCGGGCCAGCGCGCAGAACTGCTCCAGCCCGATTTCCTCGGCCCGCGCGGTGGGTGCAATGCCCGAGGCTTCCAGCAGCGCCTCGATCTGCGGGTGCAGCCCTTTCAGCGCCGCGCGCAGCATCTTGCGCCGTTGGTTGAACGCCATGGCGACCACGCGTTCCAGTGTTTTCGCATCCGCCGGGTAGCGCGGCGCGTCCAGCTTTACGATATGCACCACGGCAGAGCTGACCTTGGGCGGCGGCGTAAACGCCTCTGGCGGCAGGTGCAGCACGATCTTCGCTTCTGCCCGCCACTGAACCATCAGCGCCAGCCGCCCATAGGCCTTGGATCCGGGCTTGGCCACGATCCGCTCGGCCACTTCGCGCTGAAACATCAGCGTCAGGCTGTCCCAAAAGGGCGGCCATGCTTGGGGCGTCATCCAGCGGATCAAAAGTTCGGTGCCAACGTTATAAGGCAGGTTCGACACGATCTTGATCGGCGGCGTCAGATGCGCCAAAGCGTCAATCGCCAGCGCATCCCCCTCGATGACCTGCAACCGGCCCGGATAGGCCGCTTTGATCTCTGCCAGCGCGGGCAAACAGCGCGCGTCTTTCTCAATCGCCAGAACGCGCCGTGCTCCTTCCGCCAGCAGCCCGCGCGTCAGCCCGCCGGGGCCGGGGCCGACCTCCAACACATCCGCAACCGTTAAATCCCCCGCCGCCCGCGCTATCCGCGCGGTCAGGTTAAGGTCCAGCAGGAAATTCTGCCCGAAGCTTTTCTTTGCACGCAGATCATGCGTGCGGATCACCTCGCGCAGGGGCGGCAAATCGTCTATCATGCGCCCATATTCCACGCCATGCGGATGGCTGCAATCAGGCTGTCGGGCCGGGCTATGCCTTGGCCCGCGATGTCATAGGCTGTGCCATGATCGGGCGAGGTCCGCACGAAGGGTAGCCCCAGCGTGACATTCACGCCCTCATCAAAAGCCAGCGTTTTAATCGGGATCAGGGCTTGGTCGTGATACATGCAAATAGCCGCGTCATAGCGCGCGCGGGCAGGCGCGTGGAACATGGTGTCGGCGGGCAGCGGCCCGCGCAGGTCTATCCCTTCGGCGCGTAGCCGTGCGATTACGGGCGCGATCACATAGCGGTCTTCCAGCCCCATCGTGCCATCCTCGCCCGCATGGGGGTTCAGGCCTGCGATCGCCAAGCGGGGCGCGGCAATCCCGAAATCGCGGATCAGTGCGGCATGGGTGATGCGGATCGTCTGCTCCAACAGGTCAGGTGTCAAAGCCCCCGGCACCTCTGCCAGCGGGATATGAATTGTCACCGGCACCACGCGCAACGCGTCGCTTGCCAGCATCATCACCACGCGGTCCACGCCTGCCAGATGCGCCAGATATTCGGTATGCCCCGGAAAGCCAAAGCCCGCGCCCGCCTTCAGTGCCGCCTTGTGGATGGGGCAGGTCACAAGCGCGCGCGCGGCGCCCGATTGAACCAGTTCCACCCCGTAGCGCACAGCCTCTATCACGCCTGCCGCGTTGGCCGGGTCGGGTTGGCCCGCGCTCGCAAGGGTAGCGAATGCTACGGGCAGAACGGGCAGGGCGCTGCCGCCGCAATCGGCTACGTCTTCCACCACGCGATACGCCACGCTCTCTGCTAAATGCCGTGGGTCGCCCAGCCAGAGAAAGGGGCAGTCGGCCCCCATCAAATCCCAAGCCTTCGCCGCAATCTCTGGCCCA
>CAYNWX010000190.1:0-20583 GCA_964401005.1 uncultured Natronohydrobacter sp. | reverse complement strand
AGCAGACCCAAAGCCAAGGGGCCACAGATGCAGTCAGACTTCCCGAAAACCCGTGACATCCTGCTCATCGGTGGCGGTCATGCCCATGCGCTGGTGCTGTGGCAATGGGGCATGAAGCCCATGGCGGGCGTGCGTCTGCGGGTCGTCAACCCCAGCCCCATCGCGCCTTATACCGGCATGCTGCCGGGTGCCATCGCGGGGCATTATACCATTGACGAGATAATGATTGATCTTGTGCGCCTCTGCCGTTTCGCCGGGGCAGAGGTGATCCTTGACCGCGCAACCGGCCTTGACCCGGCCACCAAGACCGTGACGCTCGCCTCCGGGCGACAGGTGGCGTTCGACATCGCCTCACTCGACATTGGCATCACGTCCGATCTGCCGCAGACCGAGGGCTTTACTGACCACGGTGTCAGTGCGAAGCCCTTGGGGGGCTATGCAGCAAAGTGGGAGGAATTTCTGCAAACCGCCCCGCAAACCCCGAATCTGGTCATTATCGGCGGCGGTGTGGGCGGGGTGGAGCTGTCGCTTGCCCAAGCCTACCGCATGCAGCAGACCGGGCGGCGTGCCCGTATCACGGTTGTCGACCGCAACGCGCAGCCCTTGGGCAATATGGGGACCAAAGCACGTGCCGGGATGGTCGACGCCATGCGCCGCTATGGCGTGGAGCTGCATCTGAACGCGCATCCAGTGCGGATTCTGCCCGATGCGGTCGAGCTGAGCGACGGTACGCGCCTGCCCTCGGATTTCACGCTGTCGGTGGCCGGGTCGCGCCCGCAAGATTGGCTGCAAAGCACCGGGTTGGACCTGCAAGACGGGTTCATCACGGTCGGCCCGACGCTGGAGAGTTCGGCGCGCGACATCTTCGCCGTGGGCGATTGCGCGCATCTGAGCCACGCGCCGCGCCCCAAGGCGGGGGTCTTTGCGGTGCGCGAGGCGCCCTACCTGTTCCACAATCTGCGCGCCCGTGCCGCTGGCGCGCCCTTGCGCCGCTACCAGCCGCAGCGCGATTACCTGAAACTGGCGTCCTTGGGCGACAAGCGCGCCTTGGCCGAGAAATTCGGGCTGCGCGGCGGCGGCGCATGGCTGTGGCGGCTGAAAGATGATATCGACGCGCGCTTCATGGCCAAGTTCCGCACCTATCCGACCCTGCCGCAACCCAAGCTGCCCGAGTTGCGCCCCAAGGATCTGGGCGCTGTAATGGGGGTGAAACCCCTCTGTGGCGGCTGCGGGTCGAAGCTGCAAGCGGGCGCGCTGGGCCGTGCGCTGGCGGTTTTGCCGGGGGCTAGCCCGGACTTGTCGCCGGGCGATGACGCGGCGATCTTGCGCGGACCTTCGGGCGCGCAGGTGCTCTCGACCGATCATCTGCGCGCCTTCGTCAGCGATCCGTGGCTGATGGGGCAACTGGCGGCCATTCATGCTTTGGGCGATGTCTGGGCCATGGGGGCCGCGCCGCAACTGGCGCTGGCGCAGATCATTTTGCCGCGTGCGTCCGAAACCGTGGCCGAACGGATGCTGGCCGAACTTCTTGACGGCGCGCAATCTGTTTTCGGGCCTGCGGGGGCTACTCTGGCCGGGGGGCATACGACCATGGGGGCGGAGCAGAATGTGGGCTTCACAGTCACCGGCACTTGCGCGCATCCCGTGCCAAAGCAGGGCGCGCAGCCCGGTGATGTGCTGATCCTGACCAAGCCTTTGGGAACGGGTATTATCCTTGCTGCTGATATGCAGAATGTGCGGCCAAGATCGGGGCTATTGGGGCCGGTCTGGGCGGCTTGCGTGGCAAGCATGGCGCGGCCCATGGGGCAGGACGCGGCAATCCTTGCCCCTGTCGCGCGCGCCATGAGCGATGTCACGGGGTTCGGGCTGGCAGACCATCTGGCCGAAATGCTGGGCGACACGCTGAGTGCGGTTCTGGACCATACAGCATTGCCGGTTCTGGACGGGGCGATGGGGCTTGCGGGGCAGGGGGTGCGCTCGACCCTTGCGCCCGCCAATCGCGCGGCTTTGCGCCCCGAATGGGATGGCCCCATGGCGGACCTGCTGGTCGACCCGCAAACCTGCGGTGGGCTTTTGGCGGCGGTTCCTGCTGCGCAGGCAGAGGCCGTGCTTTTGCAATTGACGAAGGCCGGTGCACCTGCGCGCAGTCTTGGCAGGGTTACAGACCGCCCCTTGGCCTGACCCCTGCACCAGCGGAGGCTCCATGATACAAAGTATTGCCCCCCTGAAACGCCTTTGGCGCCGCGCCCCTTTGCTGACGCTTGCGATGCTTGTGGCGTTTGTGCTGGCACTGGTGTTTGCACTGCGCTTCGGGGTTGCGCTTTGGCATTCGGTTGCGCTGCCTACCGACCCGGAACTGGCAGGCTGGATGACACCGCGCTTCGTGGCGCTGGCATGGGACGTGCCGCCAGAGGTTATCTTGCAGGCGGTGCCGCTAGACCCCGACGGGTCCGGCCGCCGTGTCACGCTGCAAGACGTGGCGCAGATGCGAAGCATACCGCTTCCAGCCCTTCTGGAGCATTTGCAGGCGGCTATAGACACATATCGCGCAGGGCTTGAACCGTGACCGATACGCTGTTCGCGCTTGTCTCCAGTTATGGGCTGTGGGTGATTGCGGCATCAATTTTCTTGTCTTGCCTTGCATTGCCGATCCCGACCTCTGCCATGATGTTGGGTGCAGGGGCTTTCGCCGCGTCGGGCGATTTCGTGCTGTGGCAGGTTTTGGCTGTGGCATGGGTGTCTGCGGTCCTTGGCGACCAGACGGGGTTTCTGCTTGGACGCGCGGGCGGTGCCCCCCTGATGGCGAAGCTGCAACATAAACCATCTCGTGCGCGGCTGATCCTGCAAGCACGCATGTCGGTGCAGCGCCATGGTAGCTTGGGGGTTTTTCTGTCGCGCTGGCTGTTTTCGCCGCTTGGGCCTTATGTGAACCTGATCGCGGGGGCGGCGGGCCTGTCGCGTGGACGCTTCACGCTTTGGGGCGCCTTGGGCGAAGCGGTTTGGGTTGCCATCTATGTCGGGTTGGGCTTTGTTTTTGCCACGCGGCTAGAGGCGCTGACAGAGATCGTCGCGGAATGGTCCGGGCTGGTCTTTGCACTGGGCCTTGGCTTGGGGGCGACGCTGCTTTTGGTGCAGCGGATGCGGCGGCGCTATCCGACAGGCGATAGATCACACCGCAACAGGTAATTCGGGTAGCGGTTTTCACCCAGAACGAAATCAGTTTTCCCTACGACATCAACGCCATGCGCGGTGTAGAACGCCTGAGCGCGGAGGTTCTTGCAATTCACGCACAGCCATAGGGCGGGGCTGCTTTGGGCTTGGGCGATGGCTTTCAAATTTGACAGCAAAGCACGCCCGATGCCGTGACGTTGCATCGCTGGACGGATGTAAAGCGTCGCAAGCTCGGTGCCGTGGCAGTCTGCGATCGGGGCGTCTTGGCCATGACGTGCGCGGCAATACCCGGCAAGACCGCCGCCCTGTTCCAAGACTGTCATATGGTCATCTTCGATGGCCCTGATCATCGCGTCTGGGCTGAATTCTCGCAGCACGTAATCTGCATGCAAAGGACCAAGGCCTGCGCCAACATAGGTGGCCAGCCATGTCTCTATGGAGAGTGCCGAAAGGATGGGTGCGTCTGCCGCGCGTGCAGGCCGTATGTGCAACAAGGGCTGTCAGCCCATTGCATAGCCCGCGCCGCGCACGGTGCGGATCGGGTCTTCGCCGCCTTGGCTGAGGAGGGTCTTGCGCAGGCGCCCGACATGCACATCGACCGTGCGCGTGTCGATGTAAATTTCGCGGCCCCAGACGCGGTCCAAAAGCGCCTCGCGCGTCCAGACCTTGCCGGGGCGTTCCATAAGCGCGCCCAGCAGGCGAAATTCGGTCGGCCCCAGATGCAGCACTTGGCCTTGCCGGGTGACGCGGTGGGTGTCTGGGTCCAGCCGGATATCGCCCACTTCCAGCGCTTGGCCCGCAGCGGTGGGGCGCAGACGCCGCAGATTGGCGCGCACCCGCGCGATCAGTTCGGCGACTGAGTAAGGCTTGACAATGTAATCATCCGCCCCGGTTTCCAAGCCGCGCACGCGGTCGGCTTCTTCCGACCGGGCTGAAACCATGATGACCGCCGCATCCCGCCCCGCAGCGGTGGACTTAATCTGTCGGCACACTTCCAGCCCCGACAAGCGCGGCAGCATCCAATCCAGCAAGATCACGTCCGGCCCCTGTTCGGCTACCGCCAGAAGCGCCTCGTCACCATCCTTAGCGGTCGAGATGCGGAAGCCCGCAGCTTTCAGGTTGTAGCTTAGAAGGGCAAGTTGGGCAGCTTCGTCATCGACGATCAGTACCAGCGGCGTGTCTGCATCGGCCATCGCTTATCAGTCCCTTGGGGCGTCGATCGTCGCGGTGGAAAGCCCCTTGTCGCGTTCAATCCCGGTTTCGCCCTCGGCTACGAAAATCACGTTTTCCGCGCCATGGGTCACCAGATCGCCCATGCGCTCTATGTTCTTGGCGATGAAAACATAATGCAGGCAAGGGGTGATGTTGCGCGGGTCTTCCATCATATGCGTGATGAATTCGCGGAAGAGCGCGTTGGTCATGTCATCGACTTCTATGTCGCGGGCGATGACGTCGCGGGCAAGTTCGGTGTCATGGCGCGCGAAAGCGTCCAGCATGTCGGTCAGCATCTGGCCCACCAGCCGGGCCTGACGGCGCAGGGCGCCAGCCGCCCCGTCAATCATCGGGCTGGCCACCAGAACCGGCACGCGCTTGGCCATGTTCTTGGCATAATCCCCCAAGCGCTCCAGATCGCCCGCCGTCTTCATCACCGCAACGGCGGTGCGCAGATCGCCCGCTTGTGGCTGACGCCGCGCCAGAAGGCGCACCACTTGATTGTTGATCTGTTCTTCGGCCTCGTCGATGGCCTTGTCGCCTTCGACGACGGTCAAGGCCAGTTCCTCGTCGCGGGTTTCCAGCGCGCGGGCGGCTTCCAGAATAGCGGATTCGACCTGACCGCCCATTTTCAGAACGCTCAGGTTGATCTCTTCCAAATCCTTGTCGAATGACGAGACAATATACGGGTTCATCTGTCGGATCCTTTTGGGGTGCGGCAGAGGTAACGCCGCGATGTGACGGTTGCGTGACAATTCCTAGCTTAAGGGCAGAATGGTCTCGAATGTAGAGCCTTCGCCGGGATGGCTGCGGATATTCAGACGCCCACGATGCCGACTAAGGATGTGTTTCACAATCGCCAGTCCCAGCCCAGTGCCGCCGCTTTCGCGCGAGCGGGCGCGGTCTATGCGGTAGAAACGTTCGGTCAGGCGCGGAATATGGATTGGGTCGATTCCTTCGCCATGGTCGCGGATACTGACTCGCAGAGCGGGCCCGTCCAGCCCCGGCAAGCGCGGAACTACCGTGGCCACAATCTCGATAGAGCCGCCGTCAGCCCCGTATTTCAGAGCGTTTTCGACAAGGTTATGGTAGACTTGGACAAGCTGATCATAATCGCCGGGAACGGTAGGCAAATCGTCGGGCAAATCGCAGGTCACGTCCAGCCCGGCCTGTTCGATCTGAGGGCGCAAGGCTGCAAGCGTGGCGTGCACAACCATGTCGATGGCCACCGGCGTGCGCGGACGAATGCGGGCGCTGGCTTCGACCCGTGACAGCGACAGCAGATCGGCCACAAGCCCTGTCATACGCTCGGTTTCGGCCTGCATAATGCGCAGAAATTCGGTGCGCGCATCCGGGTCATGCGCCGCGGCCCCTTGCAGGGTTTCCAAGAACCCCGCCAGAACCGTCAAGGGCGAGCGCAACTCATGGCTGACATTGGCCACGAAATCGCGGCGCTGCGCTTCGGCAGCTTCCAGTTCCGACGTGTCGCGCAGGCTGACCACGAAATTTTGCGGGTCCATGCGCCGCGCGGTCACCTTCCAGTGGCGCTCGCTGCTGGCGTCACTGGTGGCATAGGGCGCGCTGCCCTGATCGGCGCCGTCGATCATGCGCTCCAGCATCGCTGTGACTTCTGGCTGGCGCAGCAGGGCGCGCAACTGCGCGCCGATGATGCGTTTGCCGAACAATTCCAGCGCGGCGGTGTTGGCTGTCTGAACCGTCCCATCTTCGCGAACCACAAGAACAGGTTCGCTGAAAGCTTCAAGCAGGGCTGTAAAGGCTGAAGGCGACATGCGGGCGATCTTTTCCGGGAAAAGGGAAATGCTTAGCGCTCTTTGCGTCTGTTTCGTGAATGTTTGTAACAAACGCATGACGCTGGCCCTGAATATCCACAGCAGCATGAGGCGTCAAAGCCCGCGTGTCGTAGCCTATGAAAGTTTGTTTTTGGCTATTGCGCAAAAAACAGGCAGCTACCGCTATGCAAAGGCGCAGAACGAAAACAATGCGGCCAAGCATTTACATCGCGGTTTGGCTGGTGAACATTCATCTAAAGTGCCATGCCTGAAACGGCTGGCATCTTTCTGCGCAACAGGGGGGCGGCATGAGTGAAAAGCCTGTTTTTGACGAAATGTGGGGGCAGGATGAAACCTTGCGCGAACCCTATAAAGGCTTTCACGACTGGTTTGCAGAAGAAGACATTTCCCGATTGCGCGCCAAGCAACGCGAGGCCGAAGAGATCTTTCGCCTGACGGGCATCACCTTCAACGTCTACGGGCGGGCGGAAGCCGAAGAGCGGCTGATCCCGTTCGACATCATTCCGCGCATCATCTCTGGCCAAGAATGGAGCAAGCTCTCACGCGGGATCGAGCAGCGGGTGCGGGCGATCAATGCCTTCCTGCACGACATTTACCACAACCGAGAGATCGTGAAGGCCGGTCGTCTGCCGGAAGAGATGATCGCCGGGAACGAAGCCTTCCTGCCGCAGATGATCGGTGTGCAGCCGCCCGGTGGGGTCTATACTCATATCGTCGGCATCGATCTTGTGCGCACAGGACCGGGCGAGTTCTTTGTGCTGGAAGATAACGCGCGCACCCCCTCTGGTGTCAGCTACATGCTGGAAAACCGCGAAACGATGCTTCAGATGTTCCCGGAACTGTTCTCGCGCAACCGCGTGCGTTCGGTGCAGAATTACCCGCTGGATTTGCGCCGCTCGCTCGCAGCCTGCGCGCCGCAGAGTGCTGGCAGCACGCCGGTGGTCGCCGTGCTGACGCCGGGTATTTTCAATTCGGCCTATTACGAACATGCGTTCCTTGCCGACCAGATGGGAGTCGAACTGGTCGAGGGGCATGATCTGCGCGTGGTGGATGGCCGCGTCGCGATGCGCACGACACGCGGCTATACACCGGTGGATGTGCTCTATCGCCGGGTGGATGACGATTTCCTTGATCCGCTGAACTTTAACCCCGACAGTGCGCTGGGCGTTCCGGGGATTATGGACGTGTATCGCGCGGGCGGCATCACCATCGCTAACGCACCGGGAACTGGCATATCCGACGACAAAGCGATCTACAGCTACATGCCCGACATCGTCGAATTCTATACCGGCGAGCGGCCCCTGTTGCAGAATGTGCCGACATGGCGCTGCTCGAACCCCGATGATCTGGCCTATGTGCTGGATAACTTGGCCGATTTGGTGGTGAAAGAAGTTCACGGCTCTGGCGGCTACGGCATGTTGATCGGCCCGACCGCCAGCAAGAAGGAAATCGCGGCCTTCCGCGCCAAGCTGAAAGCGCGGCCCGGCAATTACATCGCGCAACCCACGCTTAGCCTGTCGACCGTGCCCATCTTTGCGCGGTCCGGCTTGTCACCGCGCCATGTGGACCTGCGCCCCTATGTGCTGGTTAGCCCTGACGGCATAAAGATAACGCCGGGTGGTCTGACCCGAGTGGCGCTGAAAAAAGGCTCTCTGGTGGTCAATTCAAGCCAAGGCGGGGGCACCAAGGACACTTGGGTGTTGGAGGAGTAACGCGATGCTTGGGAAAACCGCAGGTGGCCTGTTCTGGATGTATCGCTATCTGGAACGCGCCGAAAACACCGCCCGCCTGATCGAAGCTGGTCAGCGCATTGCCCTGACCCGTCTGGAGGCAGGCGACACAGAATGGACCTCTATTCTGCAAGCGAGCGGTGTGAAAACCGCCTTCGACCAGGAATATGACGCCGTCACGCGCGATGCAGCGGTGGATTGGATGCTGCGCGCCCGCGCAAACCCGTCCTCTGTTCTATCGTGCATCGAATCCGCGCGCCACAATGCGCGGCTGGTGCGCACGGCTTTGACCGGCGAAGTCTGGGGCGCGACCAATGCGGCCTATATGAAAATCCGCGAGATGCTGGCGCGCAAAGTGTCTGAACGCGACCTGCCCGAAGTGCTGAGAGAGGTGCGCCAGCACACGTCACTGGTGCGTGGCATGACCCATGGCACCATGTTGCGCAACGAGATTTTCGACTTCGTCCGCCTTGGCACATTTCTGGAACGCGCCGATAACACCGCGCGCATTCTGGACGTAAAATATTACGTTCTGCTGCCCTCTGTCAGCGCGGTCGGCACCTCGCTGGACAATGTACAATGGGAAACCATCCTACGCGCGGTCTCGGCGCGAGGGGGCTTTCGCATGGAATATGGCGCGGGCGGTGGTCCGGCAGAGATCACGGAATTTTTGGTGCTGAACAAGCGCATGCCGCGGTCGCTGGCGTTTTGCGTCGGCAAGCTGCGCTCGAATCTCAGCTACCTACATCGCGGGGTGCAGGGGCAGCTTCCGTCCATGGCGATGGTCGACCAGTTGGAACAACAATACCTAAGCCACGACATTGCGTCCGTGTTCGAGCGCGGTTTGCACGAGTATATCGAGGAAATCCTTGGCCAGTTGGGGCAGATTGCCCGGCAGGTCGAGATCGATTTCCGTTTCTACGAGTGAGCCCCATGCGCCTGAAAATCGAACACCAGACGGTTTATACATTCGCAACCCCCATCAATTACGGTCTGCAACAAGTGCGCAAGACGCCGAAATCGGTGCGCTTCCAGAACGTCTTGCACTGGGAAACGCTGGTCGATGGCGGTGTGAAGGAAGTGAGCTATGAAGACCACCACCGCAATGTTGTGGAATTGCTCAGCTTTGTGCCCGGCACGTTCAGCTTGTCTGTCACCAGCCGGGGCGAAGTAGAGCTGTCCAACGATTCCGGTATCGTCGGTGCGCATATCGGGGCAACGCCGCTTTGGCTTTACCAGCGCGAAACGCCCCGCACGCAGGCCAAGGCCGGGGTGCGCGCGCTGTTGCGCGATATTGGGGCCGGGGCCGATCTGACCGGGTTGCATGACCTGTCGGCGGGAATCCGTGACCGAATTGCGTTCGAAGTCGGCGCCTCTGATCCGGGGTGGAGCGCGGAAGATGCGGTCGAGGCGGGGCGCGGTGTTTGTCAGGACCACACGCATGTGTTCATTGCTTGCGCCCGCCGCATGGGCGTGCCTGCGCGCTATGTCTCTGGCTATCTGATGCTGGACCAGCAGACGGCGCAGGATGCAATGCATGCATGGGCAGAAGCCTATGTCGAGGGGCTGGGCTGGGTCGGGTTTGATGTGGCCAATGGCCAATCGCCGGACACACGCTACGTGCGGGTGGCGACAGGGCTGGACTATACTGAAGCCGCCCCTGTATCTGGACGATATGCAGGTGGATCTGCCGAATCGTTGACCGTGCGCATAGACGTCGCCCAACAATAGCGCCCATCAGAAACAGGGGAGTGCGACCATGACCTATTGCGTGGGAATGGTGCTTGAATGTGGGTTGGTCTTCATGTCCGACACCCGCACCAATGCGGGGTTGGACAATATCTCAACCTTCCGCAAGATGACGATCTGGGAAAATCCCGGCGAATGCGTCATCACGGTCATGTCGGCGGGGAATCTGGCGACGACGCAAGCCGTTGTCAGCTTGCTGGAGGAACGCGCAAAGTCGCCCGAGGAACGCACGCCCGCGCTTTTGGGTGTGCCATCAATGTTCCAAGCGGTGCGCATGGTGGCCGAAACCCTGCGCGAGGTGATCGGACTGCACGCCAAGGGTGGCTTGCAGGCAGAGGCGGCTTTCAACGCCACACTTCTGGTGGGCGGACAGGTTAGGGGCAGTGCGCCGCGCTTGTTTCTGGTTTACCCGGAAGGCAACTTCATCGAAGCCAGCAAAGACACGCCGTTTTTCCAGATTGGCGAGACAAAATATGGCCGCCCAATTCTGGTGAGAGCCTTCGACGCGGGCATGACCTTTGAAGATGCAATGAAGCTGTTGCTTGTCAGCTTCGATTCTACGCTCAAGGCCAATCTCAGCGTGGGTGCGCCGTTCGACTACCATTTTTACGAAGCAGGCAGACTGATGACAGGGCGCACAGGCCGGATTGCCTTGGATGACCCTTATTTCCAGTCCGTCTCGCAAGATTGGGGCGATAAGCTGAAAGCGGCGCTGGATAGCTTGCCGGGGTATCGGTTCGAAGCTTAGCAGGGACTCCGCAGAGGGTGGATTTCATGTTAGGCTTAGGCCCATGTCATGTGTCAGGAGCCGAAGACATGCACCCAACGCCTTATCTGTTCTTCGCAGGGGATTGTTATCAGGCAATGACCCTTTACGCCAAAGCCCTTGGTGGCGAGGTTCTGGACGTCATGCGCAACAGCGACGCCCCACCAGAAGACCGCATGCCCGGTGGCGATGACTTGGTCATGAACATGGTTATCAAGACTGATGCGGGGATGATTCTAGCTTCCGACAATTCTCCAGAGCATTATGACACGCCCAAAGGCTTTCGGTTGCAACTGGAAGCCGCCTCTATTGAAGAGTTCGACAGGCTATATGGGCTGCTCGGCGAAGATGCCCGCGCGGTCGAGATGCCGGTGAGCGAAACGTTTTGGGCCGAAAGGTTCACGATGTTCACAGACCGCTTCGGCACACCATGGATGCTGAACTATACCGGCGGCAAGATGTAACAGAAAACCCCGCGCCGGTTGGCACGGGGTTTGTTTTTTGTCGGGCAAAGGTGTTAGCCCAGCAAGCGGCGGGCGATGACCTGCGCCTGAATTTCGGCGGCCCCTTCAAAGATGTTCAGGATGCGCGCGTCGCACAGGATGCGGCTGATCTGGTATTCCAGCGCGAAGCCGTTCCCGCCATGGATTTGCAGGCCATTGTCGGCGCAAGCCCATGCCACGCGGGCCCCCAGAAGCTTGGCCATGCCAGCTTCCAGATCGCAACGGCGCTCGGCATCTTTCTCGGCGGCGCTGAAATAGGTCAGCTGTCGCGCGACCATGATCTCCACCGCCATAAGCGCCAGTTTGCTGGCCACGCGGGGGAATTCGATCAGCGATTTACCGAATTGCTTGCGGTCCTCGGCATATTGCATCGACACTTCCAGCGCATTCTGCGCCACGCCGATCGCGCGGGCCGCGGTCTGGATGCGGGCCGATTCAAACGTCTGCATCAATTGCTTGAAGCCCTGACCTTCGACGCCACCCAGCAGGTTCTCGCCCTTTACCTTGAAGCCATCGAAGCCCAGTTCGTATTCCTTCATGCCGCGGTAGCCCAGCACCTCAATCTCGCCGCCAGTCATGCCGGGGGTGGGGAAGGGGTGCTCGTCGGTGCCCGGTTCCTTCTCGGCGAGGAACATCGACAGGCCGCGATAATCCTGCGTGTCGGGGATGGTCCGGGCCAGCACGGTCATCACATGCGTGCGTGCGGCATGGGTGATCCAGGTTTTGTTGCCGGTGATCTCCCAATCATCACCGACCTTGACCGCGCGGGTGCGCAGCGCACCAAGGTCAGACCCGGTATTCGGTTCGGTGAACACCGCCGTGGGCAGAATTTCACCCGAGGAGAGCTTCGGCAACCAATGCTCTTTCTGCTCCTGCGTGCCGCCGCAGATGACCAGCTCCGCCGCAATCTCGGTGCGGGTGCCAAGCGAACCCACGCCGATGTAGCCGCGCGACAATTCTTCCGACACGACAACCATGGCAGATTTCGGCATGCCCAGACCGCCGAATTCTTCTGGGATGGTCAGACCGAACACGCCCATCTCGGCCAGTTGTTCGATGACCTCCATCGGGATCAATTCGTCCTTCAGGTGCCATTCATGGGCATGTGGCGCGACCTGTTCATCTGCATAGCGGCGGAACTGGTCACGGATCATTTCCAGTTCGTCGTCCAGACCAGAGGCGCCAAAGGTTGCACGACCATGGTTCTCGCGCATCAGTGCAACCAGGCGCATCCGGGCGGCATTGCTGTTGCCGCTATCGCGCAGGGTGCGCACGGCATCTGTTTGGAATTCGGCCAGATCGGACCAATCAAGGCCCATATCGGCCATGCGAACAATTTCTGTCTGGTTCATAGGAATGCCGCCTGCGATCTGTTGCAGGTATTCCCCGAAGGCGATCTGGTGGATCAGCGCTTCCATCTCGCCAAAGCGGCCTTCGCCATCCAGCTTTTCGGCCCATGCCTGCATCTGGCGCAGGCTTTCGACATAGGTGGCCAACCATGCCAGACCATGTGCGGCCTGCTGATCGGCATCCAGAAGCGTTGCGTCAACTTTGCCAGCGGGCGCAATGCGCGCGCGGACGGCGTCGGTTGCCTTGGACAGAACTGTTTCTGCTGGAGCAATCGCTGCGCGGGTTACCGACAACAGGTCCGGCAACAGGATGGTGGGCATAGTCTGACCGTCATGGGGCATCGTCACTCTCCGCGTTAGGTTCGGAATCTCATTTGCAGTTGCAGCATGACATAGAACCTTAGGCAGGCCAGAGCAAGAAAAATTCAATCTCTGGTGCAAAGCTTGCCGAAAATGTCGCACCGCATTTCGGGATGCAGATGGCTTGTTTCACATGTATATCACAGGTGAAGTTTGGAAACACGTCTGATGCTGCCACTTTTGCCAGAGGCGCTGACCCCCAATATCTTGATTGGTGCCGTGCTGATTGCCCTTAGCGCGGGGCTGATAAAAGGCGCGCTGGGCTTTGCTATGCCCATGATCATGATATCTGGTCTTGGCAGCTTGATGCCGGTGGAACTGGCACTGGCCGGGCTAATCCTGCCCACGTTGATTACAAATCTGAGCCAAGCATTACGGCAGGGCTTGCCCGCGGCCTGGGGGTCGGTTCTGGCGCATTGGCGGATGTTGGTGGCCTTGGTCATCTGCCTGTTGGCCAGCGCGCAATTGGTGCCCTTCGTGTCGGAACCCGTGCTTCTTGCGTTGCTGGGGGGGCCGATCTGCGCCTTTGCGCTGTCACAACTGGCAGGAATGCGGCTGACAGTGCCAGTCGCGCGGCGGCGGCGCGGGCAATGGCTGAGCGGCACTGTGGGTGGTTTGTATGGCGGTCTGTCGGGAATCTGGGGGCCGCCGATCATGGCCTATCTGATTGCGGTGGACACAAACAAACGCGACATGGTGCGCATTTTGGGCGTTGTGTTCCTGATCGGGTCTTTCGCCTTGGTGGCGGGCCATGCCAGTTCGGGCATTCTGAACGCGCCAAGCATGGCGTTTTCGGCGCTTCTGGTTGTGCCATCGGTCGTGGGCCTGCTGCTGGGCTACCGCATCCAAGACCGGTTAGAGGCTGACCGCTTCCGCCGCTATACGCTGGTGATGATGGTGTTTTTGGGGCTGAACCTGTTGCGGCGGGCTTTTGGCTTCTGAAACGAAAAGGCCCGCTTGTGCGGGCCAATTCGTTTTACGCACTGACCTCAATCGGCGGTCAGCTTGTCGGTATGCGCATCATAACGCGGCTCGCGCGGGGGGCGACCGATCACATCGCGCAATTCGTCCAGCTCGATGAAATTGTCGGCCTGCCGGCGCAGTTCATCGGCGATCATCGGCGGTTGGCTGCGGATGGTCGAGACGACCGAGACTCGCACGCCCTGACGCTGAAGCGATTCCACCAACGGGCGGAAATCGCCATCGCCAGAGAACAGCACAGCATGGTCAAGACGCGGCGCAAGTTCCATCGCGTCCACCGCCAGTTCGATGTCCATGTTGCCCTTCACCTTACGGCGACCCATGGAGTCTGTGTATTCCTTCGCGGCTTTCGTGACCATGTTATAGCCATTGTAATGCAGCCAATCGACCAGCGGGCGAATAGGGGAATATTCGTCATTCTCCAGCAACGCAGTGTAGTAGAAGGCGCGCAACAATTTGCCACGGCGCATGAACTCTTGACGCAAGAGTTTGTAGTCAATGTCAAACCCCAGCGCTTTGCCCGCTGCATAGAGGTTTGAACCATCAATAAAGAGCGCAAGACGCTCATCCTTGTAAAACATCCGTCAATCCTTAGGGTGGGAGGCCGAGGTAACGCGCGAAGCGCGCTGTCTGGACGCAACCAGACGTTATGGAAATACCATCAGTACAGTCATAGGGAGATTATCGTGCCGAATGCCGTGGGATGCAATTCGATGTTGCTGGCAATTGGGGGTAATCTTTCGGGGCATCGGGATAGTCCGATAGGACAGGTTCGTGATGCCATCGCGCATATCAGCACAACGCTGGGTGTCACGTTAACACAAAGCCATCTTTATCGCACCCCCTGTTTTCCGCCCGGTGCAGGGCCGGATTTCATCAATGCGGCGGTAGCATTTCAGACCGAACAAGATGCTCACACCGTTTTGCCCATCTTGCACCAGATCGAGGCCGAGATGGGCCGCGCGCGAGCAGAGCGGTGGGGCGCGCGGGTGATCGATATCGACCTGATCGCGCATGGCCAAAGGGTCTTACCGGACCTTGCTAGTTATCAACACTGGGCATGTCTCGCGCCCGAAGCACAGGCGCGGCTTGCGCCCGAGCGGCTGATCTTGCCGCACCCGCGCATGCATGAGCGGGGCTTCGTGCTGGTACCGCTGATGGATGTCGCCCCCGATTGGGTGCATCCCGTTCTTGGCCTGAGCGTGCGCCAGATGCACGCGGCGCTGCGCCCAGAGGAGCTTGCCGAAATCGTGCCTGTCAAGGGTTGATTCGGCCCTTGTATTATGCGCTTTGCAGCAGTAGAAGGCCCGTTCCTGCCCTAGTTCAGATGGAGTGCTCCACATGGCACGCGTGACAGTCGAAGATTGCGTTGACAAGGTTCCGAACCGGTTCGAACTTGTGGCTCTTGCCGCGCATCGCGCCCGCGAGATCGCAGCAGGCGCGGCCCTGACCGTGGACCGCGACAACGACAAGAACCCTGTTGTTGCCCTGCGCGAGATCGAGGAAGAGACCCAAAGCGCCGATGATCTGCGCGAGCGGATGATCGAAAGCCTGCAAACCCAGATCGAAGTCGACCTGCCGGAAGAGGACGACATGGCGCTGCTGATGGGTGCGTCGAGCGGCGACAAACCTGCCACTGACGACATGAGCGAAGAGCAGATGCTGCGCGCGCTGATGGAAGTTCACAGCCAGCAGAACGGCTAAGGCGCTTCCCGCGCCCGCTCGCCATATGAGGTGCCGGTGATCACCGTAGATGACCTGATCGCGCTGATCCACAACTACAATCCCGGCTGCAACCAAGACCTTGTGCGCAGGGCTTGGGCTTATGGCGAGATGATGCATGAAGGCCAGTTCCGGCAATCGGGTGAACCGTATTTCACGCACCCAGTTGCCGTGGCGGCTATTCTGACCGAAATGCGTCTGGACGATGCCACCATCGTCACGGCCTTGTTGCATGACACGATCGAAGACACGAAATCCACCTATGCCGAGGTGGAACGCCTGTTCGGCACCGAAATCGTGGAACTTGTCGATGGTGTCACCAAGCTGACCAATCTTCAGCTTTCGTCGTCAGAGGCCAAACAGGCCGAGAATTTCCGCAAATTGCTGATCGCCATGTCGCGCGATTTGCGGGTAATCTTGGTCAAGCTGGCCGACCGCTTGCACAATATGCGCACGATCCGGTCCATGCGCGCTCAGAAACAGGTGCAAAAGGCGCGCGAAACGATGGATATCTATGCCCCCCTCGCGGGCCGCATGGGTATGCAATGGATGCGTGAAGAGTTGGAAGATCTGTCCTTCCGCGTGCTGAACCCAGAGGCACGCAATTCCATCCTGCGCCGGTTCATTACGCTGCAACGCGAAGCGGGCGACGTGGTTCACCGCATCAGCAACGACATCCGCTCGGAACTGGACCGCGCGGGGGTAGAGGCCGATGTCTATGGCCGCGCCAAGAAACCCTATTCCATCTGGCGCAAGATGCAGGAAAAAGACCTTGCCTTCTCGCGCCTGTCTGACATCTACGGCTTTCGCATTATCACCGGCGATGTGGCCGAATGTTACAAGGTGCTGGGTATTATGCACCAGCGCTGGCGCGCAGTGCCAGGGCGGTTCAAAGATTACATCAGCCAGCCTAAATCGAACGGGTATCGCTCCATCCACACCACGGTGTCCGGCCGCGACGGCAAGCGCGTGGAAATCCAAATACGCACGCGCGAAATGCACGAAGTGGCCGAAGCGGGCGTGGCCGCGCATTGGGCGTATCGGGACGGCGAACGCTCGGAAAACCCTTTCGCGGTGGACCCTGCGCGCTGGATCGCCACGCTGACCGAAGGCTTGCAGAACGAGGAAGATCACGGTGCCTTCCTCGAACATGTCAAGCTGGAGATGTATTCGGACCAAGTGTTCTGCTTCTCTCCCAAGGGCGATGTGATCCAGCTTCCGCGCGGGGCAACACCGCTCGATTTCGCCTATGCCATTCACACGCGAATTGGCGACAAATACGTGTCGGCCAAGGTGGACGGTCTGCGTGTGCCGCTCTGGACGCGGCTGCGCAACGGGCAATCTGTTGTGATTATCACCGCCGAAGGTCAGCGCCCGCAGGCCAGCTGGATTGACCTTGTTGTTACAGGGCGCGCGAAATCGGCCATTCGCCGCAGCTTGCGCGAGGAAGACCGCGAGCGTTTCGTACGCTTGGGCACTGAATTGCTGCGCGCGGCCTTTGACGCAATGGGCCGGGAGATGACCAGCAAGGCCGTTGCGACCGCCGCGCGCATGTTGGGCATTGCGTCGGAAACCGAATTGCGTGCGCAAGTCGGGTCGGCCGAGATCAGCGCGCGCAAGGTGGTGGGCACGCTCTACCCCGAAGGCGTGCCGATCGAGCCAGAGGTTGACGCAACGCGCCCGGTTCTGGGCTTGTCGGCTGACCAGTCCTTTCGCCGTGCCGCGTGTTGCCAACCACTTCCGGGCGAATGGATTGTCGGCATTACCTATCGCGGCAAGGGCGTGGTCGCACACAGTATGGATTGCGAGGCCTTGGCCGAATTTGACAGCCAGCCCGACCGCTGGGTCGATCTGCGCTGGCAAGACGGCACCCACCCGCCAGTTTATGACATCACGCTGGAAATGACCATTTCCAACGATGCCGGTGTTTTGGGCCGCGTCTGTAGCCTAATTGGCGAGCACAAGGCCAATATCTCTGACCTGCGTTTTCTGGACCGCAAGCCCGATTTCTTCCGCTTGCGGGTCATGGTCGAATTGCGCGGTGTCTCGCATCTTCATCAAGTCATGACAGCCCTTGAAGCCGAGACCGCGGTGGCGCAGATATCCAGAGTGCGCGATCCGTCGCAACATCCATAAACACGCCCCCCACCGGGCGCGAAGGCAAGGGTTTTCGGGTGGTTTTCAAAAGACGCAGCCCCCGTTCATTTCTTCAGTGGCTGAAGAACATGGCCTATCCCGATGGCGGATGGCAGCGTGCGGGCAGCTATGTCTGGCACCGCCTGCGCCGTTTGCCCGACACGCCCGAACGCGTGGCCAAGGGCATTGCGGCAGGGGTGATGGTGTCATTCCTGCCCTTGTTCGGGTTTCACTTCCTGTCGGCGGCAGCACTGGCTTGGGTGTTGCGCGGCAATATTCTTGCGTCGCTTCTGGGCACGTTTTTCGGCAACCCCTTCACCTTTCCGCTGATCGTGGTCAGTTCCATGGAAACGGGTAGCCTGCTTTTGGGGCGCGGCCATATGGTCAACCCGCGCCGGGTGATGAGCGGCTTTAAGGATGTTTGGGACGAAATCGGGGCCAACCTACACGCTATGATCACGCCTGAACGCGCGGATTGGGCTGGCACCCGCGCGTTCTTCAGTGATGTGTTCCTGCCATATATGCTAGGCGGTATGATCGTGGGCAGCTTGGTTGCGGTGGCGGCATATTTCGTGTCTTTGCCGATTATCCGCGCGTACCGAGCCCGCCGTCAGCGCAAACTGCAACAGCGCTTTGAGAAGGCGCGCCGTGTGGCCCAGCAGGCGGGCGGCAAACCAGGTGCGGGCAAATGAGCGCGGGGCATTGAGTTTGGTGTGCTCTCGCGTATGTTACAAGGGAAAGACCGGGGAACACAATGACGGCATCCGCTTCAACCAAGCTATTGCGCCTTGGGGTCAATATTGACCACGTCGCTACATTGCGCAACGCACGCGGCGGGCGCTTGCCAGATCCGGTGCGCGCAGCCAAATTGGCGCAAGGCGCAGGAGCTGATGGCATTACCCTGCATCTGCGCGAAGACCGCCGCCATATCCGCGATGCAGACCTAAGTGCCGTGCAAGCTGCTGTCGACATCCCGATCAATCTAGAACTCGCGGCCACCGAAGAGATGGGCTGCATAGCCCTTGCGCACAAACCCGAAGCTATCTGTATCGTGCCCGAGCGCCGGGAAGAGCGCACCACCGAAGGCGGGCTGGAGATTGCGGGCGACGAAGTGCGCTTGCGAGACTTTATCGCGCCACTCCGGGCGGCAGGCAGCCGCGTGTCACTATTCGTCGCCCCGGACGAGGCCCAGATCGAAGCCGCGGCGCGCGTGGGCGCTCAGGTGGTCGAATTGCATACTGGGGCCTATTGCGACTATTTCGATGCGGGCGACACCGCAGCGCGCGACGCCGAATTGCACCGCCTGTTCGTTGCAGCGGCGCTGGCGGACGAATTGGGGTTGGACGTGCATGCCGGTCACGGCCTGAATTTCGACAATGTCGGCCCGATTGCCGCGATCCCGGAATTGGTAGAGTTGAATATCGGTCATTTCCTGATTGGCGAGGCGGTGTTTATCGGCTTGGACCGCGCCTTGGCCGAAATGCGCCGCCTGATGGACCTTGCCCGCGAGTGAGCGCGCCATGATCCTTGGTATCGGCAGCGATCTGGCCAATATAGAACGGATCGAGCGCACATTGGCGCGCTTCGGCGACCGTTTCCGCAATCGGGTATTTACCGAGGCTGAATTGGCCCGCGCCGCGCGTCAAGGCGATACACCCGCTGTCTATGCCAAACGCTGGGCCGCTAAAGAAGCCTGTTCAAAGGCGCTGGGCACGGGGTTGGCGATGGGCATTGCTTGGCGCGATATGTGGGTAACCAATCTGCATACCGGCCAACCCGTCATGCATGTGACCGGATGGGCCGAAGACCGCCTGCGCAAGATGACCCCGTCGGGGCACCGCGCATTCATCCATGTCACACTGACCGATGACCACCCATGGGCGCAGGCCTTCGTTGTGATAGAGGCGCGGCCCGACCAACCCGGGCCACACAGAAACGACAGCAAATGACAAGGGCGCCCCGTAAGCAGGGCGCCCTTGGAATTCGTACTCAATATTTGACGTCAAATCACTCGTAAAACGCTTGTTCCCGATAAGCGGGACAATCAACTGCGACAATCATCTGTTCGGTCGCATTGCGCTTTGCCCGTTTTGCCTGTCGCGACCAAGGCATGGCGGGCAACGTTTTCGCGGCCTCTGCCAGAACGCCGTGCACCCAGCGATTATGCGTATCATAGGGCATGTTCTTGCGCTCCTTCGATGCTGTTTCACTTAATGGCCTATAGATCGCGTCCGATTTCGGCGCGGATAAGGCAGGCGCAAGGAAAATGCACGGCAAGGGCAGGGGTCTTTGTGGCACCGATTGCGATTGCGCGGGCCGGTCGAATGGGTCACTCTGGAAGCAGGAACGATGGAGGAAGCTATGCTTGCAATCAGCCCGCGCAAGATTGTCCATATCATATATCTGGCCCGAGAGGGCGAGGTTGGTGCGGCAGAACTGCATGCCTTCATTGATGCGCTTAATTCAGATGAACAAGCCAGCCTAACCGCCGTCGCGTGGATCGGACGGGGCGCGTTCGACGCCGAGGATTACGCCGAAGCCGTTGCCACCGCCGAAGCGGAAGCAACGACCCCGACTGCCGATTACCTGATGGGCATGCCGCATCTGGCCGAGAATTTGGAAAATGGGTTGGAAGAATTAGGGTTGGACCCGACCGGCGAGGAAGAAGATTTCCTGCGGCAAGGCTAACACTCTTTTGTTGTGATTTAGGTGCTTGAAAAAAAGGCCCTGTGCGCCGGCTCAGGGCCATTCGATATCCGCTCTTAGATGATGCGTCGGCAAGACAAGGGGAATTGCCGCCCTTGCCAGACGGTGTGACCTTCCAGAACATTCCACAACACGACCCGGTTCGCGCCAGTCGGCCCATAGCCAAAAATTTGGGCTTCCTGATTGCCAAGCCACCACGTATTTCCGTCGGCATGCTTCAAGTTGAAGGCACCTGCATAAACCCCGGCCAAGGTCATTTTCACCCAATCACCCCCGCGCTGGGTTTCGCGGAAACGGCCATTATCGACGCTCGTGAAATGTTTGAACTGGCACAGATTTGGCTGTGACCGGCTACATTCCTTCCGAATGGTCACGGCCTTGCTCCAC
>CAYNWX010000189.1:0-16890 GCA_964401005.1 uncultured Natronohydrobacter sp. | reverse complement strand
GGTGATCAACGCGCGCCTGCCCATGGTCGCGTCCCAAGCGGGCCGTGTCCACATCTTCCGCCCGCGCGACGGTGGCGAAGAACATTACGCGATTGAAATCGGCCAACCCGACCGCGCCAAACCCGTCTTGGCGCGTCTGCATTCCGCCTGCTTCACAGGCGATGTGCTGGGCAGTTTGAAATGCGATTGCGGCCCGCAACTTAATGCGGCGCTTGCGCAGATGGGGGCAGAGGGCGCGGGCGTGCTGCTATACCTCAACCAAGAAGGGCGGGGCATCGGCCTTGCCAACAAGATGCGCGCCTATTCGCTGCAAGACCAAGGCTTCGACACGGTAGAGGCGAACCACCGCCTTGGCTTTGAGGATGACGAGCGCGATTTCCGCATTGGCGCGGGGCTGTTGCGGCAGATGGGGTTCAGCGATGTGCGTCTGCTGACCAACAACCCCCGCAAGGTCGATATGCTGAACGCTCACGGCCTGAACGTGGTCGAACGCGTGCCCCTGCGCGTGGGCGAAACCGCGCAGAACGCCGCCTATCTGGCCACCAAGGCCGCGAAATCGGGGCACTTGCTATGACCCGGTTCGACATGGTCCTGACCCGCCAAGGCCTGCGCTTTATGGGGCGGCTTTACCCCTGCACCATCGGGCGCGGCGGGGTGCGCAAGGACAAACGCGAAGGTGACGGGGCCACGCCCATGGGGGTGCACCGGCTGGTCGGGATGCTCTACCGTCCCGACCGCATGGCGCGGCCCACCGATTGGGCGCTGCCCATTGGCCCGCGCGACCTGTGGTCGGATGATCCGAAACACGAGGACTATAACCTCATGGTGCGCGCGCCCTACCCGCACAGCCACGAGCGCCTGCGCCGCGCAGACCTTATGTATGACCTTGTCATCATTACCGACTGGAACTGGCCGCGCTCTGAGCGCGGTCGCGGCTCTGCTATTTTCATTCATCAATGGCGCGGGCCGGGGCGACCCACGGCTGGCTGTATCGGCCTGTCGCGCGCAGACCTGCGTGCAATCGCGCCACGTATCCGCTACCAAACCCGGCTGATTGTGCCTAAAACGCTGGCCGACTAGCCCGCTGTCATCGAACCTTCATTGGACCTGCGAGAATATTTCCATTAATCGGGAAATATGGAACAGACTGAAGCGATTCGCGCCTTTGCAACCCTTGGCCAAACCGGCCGTCTGTCGGTCTTCCGGCTGCTTATGCGCTTTGCCCCCCAAGGCGTGCGCCCGACAGAGATTGCGCAATCCCTTAGTCTGAAACCTAACACGCTGTCGCATTATCTGTCCGACCTTAGCGCTTGCGGGCTTGTGACACAGCGCCGCGAGGGCCGCTCGCTTTACTACGCGGTCGACATTACCCGCGCCCGCGCCCTGATCGATTACCTTGCGCTTGATCTGGGGCGCGCGCGTCCCGACCTTCTTCCCCATCTGCAAAGGACCACCCCCATGTCCAAATCCGCCTTCAACGTGCTCTTCATCTGTTCGGGCAATTCCGCCCGCTCCATTTTTGCCGAAGCGCTGATGCGCGATCTGGGCAAGGGCAATTTCACCGCCTATTCGGCGGGTCTGCACCCCAATTCGCAGCTGAACCCCTTTGCGCTGGATGTGCTGGCGCGCAACGGTCATGCCACAGATGACATGCGCTCCAAGCATATCTCGGAATTCCAGACGCCCGACGCACCGGTCATGGATTTTGTCTTCACCGTCTGCGACACTTCTGCCGCGGAGGAATGCCCGCCATGGCCCGGCCAACCGATGACGGGCCATTGGGGCCTGCCTGACCCTGTCAAAGCTACCGGCACCGATGCAGAGAAAGCGCTGGTCTTTGCCCGCACCTATGGCGCGCTGCGCCGCCGGATCGCGGCCTTTGTAGAACTGCCTTTCGAAAGCCTGTCACGGCTGTCGCTGCAACAGCGCATCGACCAGATCGGGACAGACGCAGACGCTAAAGATGGCGCCCAATGACCCGCATCGCCCTGAATGGCCTTGGCCGCATCGGCAAACTAGCTCTGCGCGACCTGATCGACACAGATGCAGGCGGGCAGATTGTCCTGATCAACGACCCGGTAGGTGATGCCGAACAACATGCGCTGCTGATGGAATTCGACAGCGTCCATGGCCGCTGGCCGACCCCGGTCGGCCATAGCGCGGACAGCCTGACCTTGGGCGGCCAGACCATCCGCCTGACGCATGAGAAAACCATCGACGCCCTGCCGCTGGCCGAACTGGGCGTCGATCTGGTCATCGACTGCACCGGCGTCTTCAAGACTGAGGCCAAACTCGCCCCCTATTTCGCGGCTGGGGTCAAGAAAGTTGTCGTAAGCGCACCCGTCAAGGATGGCGGCGCGCTTAACCTTGTCTACGGTGTGAATCATCACCTCTATGATGCTGAACAGCACCGCATCATCACGGCGGCAAGCTGCACCACCAATTGCTTGGCCCCTGTGGTCAAGGTCATCCACGAATCCTTGGGCGTCAGGCATGGGTCGATCACCACCATCCATGACGTGACCAATACCCAAACCATGGTCGACCGGCCCGCCAAGGATATGCGCCGCGCGCGCTCGGCGCTCACGAACCTCATTCCCACCACCACGGGCAGCGCCACCGCGATCACGCTCATCTATCCCGAACTGACGGGGCGGCTGAACGGCCACGCAGTGCGCGTGCCGCTTCTGAACGCGTCGCTCACCGATTGCGTGTTCGAGGTGGAGCGCGCGACCACAGTCGAAGAGGTCAACGCCCTTTTCAAAGCCGCCGCCGATGGTCCGCTGAACGGCATCTTGGGCTACGAGGAACGCCCCCTGGTCTCGTCCGACTACCTGAACGATCCCCGTTCCTCGATCATCGACGCGCTCTCGACCATGGTAGTGAACGGCACACAGGTAAAGATCTATGCCTGGTATGACAATGAATGGGGCTATGCCTGCCGGCTTGCCAACATAACCCGCATGGTCGCCCAAAGCCTCTGACCCCTTCATCCTTGCAAAAATATCCTGAGGGAGTCGCGGCACCGCCGCGACGGGGGCAAAGCCCCCTGCCCCAATCACCAAAGGTGCGCGATATGATCAATCCGAACCCGCTCCGCGCCTATGCCGCAGTGACGGCCGCTTATTGGGCCTTCATGCTGTCCGACGGCGCTTTGCGCATGTTGGTGCTGTTGCATTTTAACGGGCTGGGATTTTCGCCGGTGCAGCTTGCATGGCTGTTTTTGCTATACGAGGTCGCGGGCATCGTCACCAACCTGGCCGCAGGCTGGCTGGCCGCGCGGTTCGGGTTGGCAGCGACGCTCTATGCGGGCTTGGGCTTGCAGATCGTAGCACTCGCGGCCTTGGCGCAGCTTGACCCGAATTGGACCATCACCGTGTCGGTCATCTTCGTCATGCTGGTGCAAGGGGCGTCGGGCGTGGCCAAGGACTTGTCCAAGATGTCCTCGAAATCAGCGGTCAAACTGCTTGCGCCTTCGGAAAACAACGGGCTCTTCCGCTGGGTCGCAGCACTTACCGGGTCCAAGAACGCGGTCAAGGGCTTGGGCTTCTTCCTTGGTGCAGCACTTCTGGCGCTGGCGGGCTTCCAGACCGCAATATGGTCCATGGCAGCAGTGCTCGCGGTCATCCTAATAGCCATCATCTTGTTTCTGCCCGCGGGCCTTCCGGGGCGCATGAAATCGTCCGAGGGCTGGTCCGGCTGGCGGTCCAAAGACGAACGCGTCAACAAACTGTCTTTGGCGCGCATGTTCCTGTTCGGCGCACGCGATGTGTGGTTTGTCGTGGGTATCCCGATCTATTTTCAAGCGGTTCTGTCCGATGGCACCGCCGAAGGGCGGCGCGAGGCATTCTTTCTGGTCGGCGGCTTCATGGCAGTCTGGATCATCGCCTATGGTGCGGTTCAAGCCTTTGCGCCGCGCCTTCTGGGCGGACCCGCACAATCCGAAGAAGCAATCACCGCGAAGGCCATTTTCTGGGCGGGCCTTCTGGTGCCGATCCCATTTGCACTGGCGTTGGCCGTGTGGCTGGCTGGCAGCCCTGCTTCGTGGCTGACCGCCTTGTTGGTCGTAGGCTTGCTGCTGTTCGGCTTTGTCTTTGCAATAAATTCGTCAGTGCATTCCTACCTGATATTGGCCTTTGGCGCCGCAGAACGCATCACCCGCGATGTGGGCTTTTACTACATGGCCAATGCCAGCGGGCGACTGGTGGGCACAGCGCTGTCGGGGGTCAGCTACGAATTGGGCGGCTTGGCGCTGTGTTTGGCCACGGCGGGGGCAATGGCGCTGGCAAGTTGGTTGGCGGCGCGCAGGTTAGCCTAGCCGCGCCCGATATAGGGCATGTTCGTGGCCATCACTGTCATGAACTGCACATTCGCATCCAACGGCAAACTGGCCATGTGCAGCACCGAGGACGCCACATGCGCCACATCCATGATCGGCTCTGGCCGCATGGACCCATCGGCTTGCGGCATACCCCGACTGAAGGCATCGGTCATCTCTGACGCGGCATTGCCAATGTCAATCTGCCCGCAGGCAATGTTATGCTTGCGCCCATCCAGCGACAGAGTGCGCGTCAGGCCGGTAATCGCGTGTTTGGTAACCGTGTAGGGCACAGACCCCACGCGCGGCACATGGGCAGAAATCGAGCCGTTATTGATGATCCGCCCGCCCTTGGGATCTTGCGCACGCATCATGCCAAATGCCCCACGCGCGATCAGGAACGCGCCGTCTAGGTTGACCGCGACGACGCGGCGCCAATCCTCCCATGAAATGTCAGCAATCTCTGTCGCGGGCAGGCCAATGCCTGCATTGTTGAACACAACATCCAGCCGTCCGAAGCGATCTTGGATTGCGGCGAACAAGGCATCCACCTGTTCGGGGTCCGACACGTCACAGGGCTGGACCAGCGCACGCTCTGGCGCGATGGCTGCCACGGCCTCCAGCTTCTCGCGCCCACGCGCGGCCAAGATCACGCAATGCCCCGCCTCTAGAAAGGCCAATGCGCAGGCGCGGCCAATGCCTTGACTTGCGCCCGTTACCAGAACGATCTTGCTGTCTGTCACCATAAGCCCTTTCCCCTTCAAGCAACCGAGCGCCCATCAGAAACGCCTTCTGCGCCCCTTGTCAAACAACTGGCGGCCTTGTGAAATGGGCGCAAAGTGTGCCTTTGCCCATGCGGCCGTCTTTCAGTCATCAAGCCTTATGCGATGTTCTGGCATGCCGCGTGTGGGTGCCGGCACGACAAAAGTTGCCCCGTCCAGATCATGCGGAGCCTGGCGGCCTTCGCGGGCGGTCGTGCAGTATAGCTGGTCCATCCCTCCACCGCCAAAGGCCGGGCAAGATGTATGCAAGGCGGGGTAATCCACCGCCCCTACGAAACCGCCATCCGGCGCATAACCCGCAACCCGCCCAGCACCCCATTGGGCAACCCAGAAAGTGCCGTCTGCCGCAAAAACTGCGCCGTCGGGGTTAAGTCTGTCTTTGGTCAGGTCCAGCCAAACCTGCGGCGCGCCAAGTGGCCAGCCCCGTTCATCAAGTCCCACGCGCATCACCTGCCGGGTGGCAGTGTCGGCAAAGCAGGCACTCCGCCCATCGGGTGCGAAACAGATCGCGTTCGGGATGGTGATATGGGTGTAAAGACACCGCAATTCGCCCCGGAAATACCGCCATATCGCGCCCGCAGCGAACTGGGCACGTTTGCCCATGGTCCCAATCCAGAACCCACCAAAAGGGTCGGCACGCCCATCGTTCGAGCGCGTGACGGGGTTGCCCGCCTCTAGCGCAGAGAGAGTGCGGCCATTCCCAGTGCCAAGATCAAACAGCATGAGCCGGGTTTCCGTGGCAATCACCACCGTATCGCGGCTGACCCAACCCATGGCAGAAGGCATCTCGTCGAAATCCCACGACCGGGCCATCGAATGTAATTTACAGCCGGTTATGTCGAACCAGAAAAATTCGCTGCGCTCCGGGTGCCAAAACGCACCCTCGCCCAACGCGCAGCGAATGTTGTTTAGCGGTGTCATACACAAGCATCCCACGCGGCGACAACATCGCGCGCCCGCCTAGCGACATGTGCCGCGCTCATACCCGGTGCATAGAGCGCCCTGCCCAGACCAAACCCCGAAGCCCCCGCTGCGCGCCAATCGGCGAAGTCTTCCGGACCAACGCCACCGGTGGCATAGACAGGCATATCAGGGGGCAGCACGGCGCGCATGGCGCGCAATCCGTCCACGCCAAGCTTGAAAGCAGGAAACAGTTTCAACCCGCTCGCGCCTGCGCGAATAGCCGCAAAGGCTTCGGAGGGCGTAAAGAAACCGGTGTAAGAGAGCATCCCCGCCGCTTTAGTTGCCTCAATGACCGGAACATGGCAATCGGGCGACACGACCAGCCGCGCGCCGGTTGCCGCCACTTGGGCAACTTGGTCCACTTCCAGCACGGTGCCTGCACCGATCTGTGCAACATCACCAAAGCGGGCAACCATGGCGGCGATGCTGTCCAACGGTCTGGACGAGTTCAGCGGCACTTCGATCTTGGTGATACCCACATCGATCAATGCTTCCGTGACGTCCAAGGCTTCTGCCGGGGTAATGCCCCGCAGGATGGCGATTATCTCGCGCATGACGGCTGCTTTTGCAGATGGGCCTCACGCACGGCAGCCAGTCCGGCCAAAGTGGCGGCATCGGCGGTATGGGCCGAAACCGGCACTGACAACCCCTCCAACGCGCGGGCATAGAGCATTGCCAGATCTTTCGCGCCCAGGACGGCTACTCTTTGACCCAGCCAATAGGGTTTTGCTGCTGCAAGCTCTGCGCCGATTAACAACCCAGATAGCCGCGCACGGGCGATTGCGGGGTCTAAACCATCTAATAGTTTCTCGGCACGCAAGGAGAAAAGCCGTGCCAAAAGACGATCGGGGCGGTCCAGACCTTGCGCCACACCATCATCAAAGCCAGCGTCATTCCAACCTGCCATGCCATGCCGCAAAATCGATTGCCCTGCTAGCAAGGCAAAGGTTTCGCCGGTCAGGAAAGTCTGGAAGCTGACAACCTCTCCTGCGCTGACATGTGCCCATTTGCTATGCGTGCCGGGCAGGCAAATAACCCCATCCCAGCCGGGATTGAGGGCAAGAAAACCCGCGATCTGGGTTTCCTCGCCCCGCATCACATCTGCAGGGCGGAGTTGTTTCAGCCCCGGCACCACATAGACCTGAAGGCGCGTGTCCGTTTGTGGTGCAGCCACCAAGGTTCCACCTAAGGGCGTGCACGGAACGCCACGATAAGGTGCCTCTACCCAACCTTCGCGGCTGCCCAAAACCCCGCATCCATAAACGGGTATGCACCGCCCGTCCTCCAGCCAATCGCCCAGCAAGGCCACCAATTCTTGACCAAAAGCGTCTCGCTCCAACCCCTTTGCGCCGCGATCATTCGCCAAACGAGCCAAAGGATTGTGCCCCACCATGGCCCAGGCTCTGAGGTGCGTATTTCCCCAATCAAGCGCGATCCAGTCTGGCTTTTGCATGGGATCACTCATCTGATACCACTCTCATTTCAGCATATCCCGAAAGGGAAACACCGTTCTGTTTGGCTTCATGTTGGCGTGTCAAAGCTGGCTCTTTCGCATCATGTGTCACAGCTCCAACCGGTAGCGAAATCTAGGTCGTCCCGGATTTGGCTTGCAGGAAAGGTCCGCGATAAGCCCTCTCTGACATGTGTGACCTTGGCTGTCATGTCACAGGGCTTGCGTCAAGATTTGTATAGCCGGGCTGGACACGAGCGCGCGGCCTATCGGGTGAGCGCCGTGGCGCAAACAAGTAGGTGCCAATCTGCGTGTGTTAAGCGGGCGTTAGTTTTCAGGCTCAATAGACGCCGTTGTGTCGCCCTTGGGGCGATCTTCCTCCGGGCGTTCACCCCGGATCAGATACAAAGACTGCTCTGCCACAGAGGTCGCGTGATCGCCGATCCGCTCAATATTCTTGGCAATGAAATGCAAATGCATACAGGTCGTGATGTTGCGCGGGTTTTCCATCATGTAGGTCAGAAGCGCGCGAAAGAGGGCATTATAAGCCTGATCCACTTCCAGATCGCGGGCACGGGCGGCTTCGGCCAGTTCGGCATCCTTATGGATCGCGGCGTCGAGCGCATCGGACAGCATGGATACAACGATCTGCCCCATACGGCTTAATGCCATCGCACTGTTTTCAATCGGTGCTGCCTCTGCCAAAGCCGGATGACGCTTCGCAATGCTCTTGGCATAATCGCCGCAGCGTTCCAAATGGGTGCTCATCGCCATAACCGACAGCACCATACGGAAGTCGCGTGCAGCCGGTGCACGCAAGGCAAGAATGCGCGCGGTATCTTCCTTGATCTCGGCATCCATCGCGTCGATCACGCGGTCACCAAGGCGAACCCGCTCGCTCAGATCAAGGTCGCGGGTTTCCAGCGCGCGCAACGCATCCGTGATGGCCGTTTTCACCAACGCGCCCATGCGCATCAGCCGCATTTGCACCCCTCCCAGATCTTGATCGAAGGAGGCGACGATATGCTGCGACACCATAGTCTTACCCAATCCGGCCGGTAATGTAGCTTTCCGTGCGCGAATCGCTGGGGTTGGTGAAGATCGTGTTGGTATCGTTATATTCCACAAGGTTGCCCAAGTGGAAGAACGCGGTCTTTTGGCTGATCCGCGCGGCCTGCTGCATGGAGTGCGTCACGATCACGACCGAGAACTGCTCTTTCAGCGTTTCGATCAGGTCTTCCACCTGCGCAGTTGCAATCGGGTCAAGTGCCGAGCAAGGCTCGTCCATCAGCAGCACTTCTGGCTTGGTGGCCACGGCGCGGGCAATGCACAAACGCTGTTGCTGACCACCCGACAAACCGGTGCCGGGGCTTTGCAGACGGTCCTTGACCTCATCCCACAAAGCAGCGCCGCGCAGGGCTGTTTCGACCACCTCGTCCAGCTCTGCCTTGTTGCGGGTCATGCCGTGGATCTTCGGTCCATAGGCCACGTTGTCATAGATAGACTTCGGGAACGGGTTCGGCTTTTGGAACACCATGCCAACCTTGGCGCGCAGTTGAACCGGGTCAATGCGGCGGTCATAGACGTCTTCGCCGTCAATTCTGATCTCGCCTTCCACGCGGCAGACGTCAATGGTGTCATTCATGCGGTTCAGACAGCGCAAGAAGGTCGACTTACCGCAACCCGACGGGCCGATAAAGGCGGTGACCGTTTTGTCCTCGATATCGACATCCACGTCCTTTATGGCATGGGTTGCGCCGTAATAAACCTGCACCTTGCGGGCAGAGATCTTGATGTCGGTCACGTCGGCCTCACGTCTCGTATTGGGGGCATCGTACATGTCTGGTTCCTTTATTACCACCGACGCTCGAAGCGGCGGCGCAGGAGAATGGCGGCAATGTTCATGCAGACCAAGAAGATCAACAGAACAATGATGGCACCGGAGGAGCGTTCGATGAAGGCCGGGTCCGCCCGCGACGCCCAGGAATAGACCTGCACCGGCAGGGCCGTCGCCGGATCGAGCAATCCACCATCGACCGGGCTGGCCGGGTAGTTGGTCACGAAGGCGACCATGCCGATGAGCAGCAGCGGGCCGGTTTCGCCAAGCGCCGAGGCAAGGCCGAGGATCGTCCCGGTCAAGATGCCGGGGGCGGCCAGCGGCAAGACATGGTGGAACACCGTCTGCATCTTGGACGCCCCCACCCCGAGCGCCGCGTCGCGTATCGACGGCGGAACTGCGCGGATGGCAGATCGGGTAGCGATGATGATCGTCGGCAGGGTCATCAGCGTCAGCACCAGTGCCCCCACCAGCGGTGCCGAGGAAGGCAGCCCGGCAAAGTTGATGAAGACCGCAAGGCCGAGGATCCCGTAGACGATCGACGGCACCGCCGCGAGGTTTGAGATGTTCACCTCGACAAGATCTGTGAACCAATTCTTGGGCGCGAATTCCTCAAGGTAGATCGAGGCCGCGACCCCAATGGGTAGAGTGAAGATCAGCACCAAGAGCATCATGTAGAGGCTGCCCAGCAGGGCCACACCCAGCCCCGACGATTCGGGACGCAGGTCGGAGGCATCGGGCGCCGTAATGAAACTCCAGTTGAAACTGCTGCGCAGGATGTCGGCCTCAATCAGCTTATCAGCCAAATCCAGCTGCAACACCGAAACGTTGGAATCGCGTGCAGCGATATCGCGGTCGACCCGGCCCTTCAAGTATCCGTCGATACGACCTGTCGCAAAGGCCTCGAAGGTGATGGTCTGACCGACCAGCGAGGGGTCCCCGAGAACCATGCTCCGCAGGCGCCCGGGAGCGTCCTTGGAGATCATGTCGCCGATCTCCTTGTCGGTGATGCCTTCCACCGAGATGTCGCGCTCATCCATATACTGGACCAGCGATGCGGCCAGAACGCGGCCATAGCCGATGGTCGTGACCCGCGCCATCTCGGCGGGATCGCGGTTCCCCGTCTTGTCCACGACGCTTTCGTCGATCGTTACCGGAAAGGTGACCTTTGCCTGTACGAAGGCAGAGGAGCCGTCGCGGATGATCGTGAACAGCATGATCGCGAGAGTGCTCAGCGCTATGGCGATGGCGATCATGCCGTAGATGCGAAACCGCTTCTCGGCGGCATTGCGGCGACGGGTCCGGTCGCTCTCCGTCAGCAGCGAGGTGGTGGTCCGTATCGGCTTGGCGCCTGAGGCGGGGGATTGAGAAATGTCGGTCATTAGTCGTATTGCTCCCGATACTTGCGGACGAACCACAGAGCGAAGATGTTAAGTCCGAGCGTCAGCACGAAGAGCGTGATGCCGAGGGCAAAGGCCACGAGAGTCTCGGGCGAGTCGAAAGCGAGGTCACCCGTCAGCTGGCTGACGATCTTCACGGTGATGGTCGTCATGGCCTCGAACGGGTTCAGCCCCAGCTTTGCGGCCGCCCCAGCCCCCATGACCACGATCATCGTCTCGCCGATGGCGCGGCTTGCAGCCAGCAGCACGGCGCCCACGATCCCGGGCAAGGCTGCGGGCAGCACGACCTGGCGGATGGTCTCGGACTTTGTCGCGCCAAGGCCATAAGACCCTTCGCGCATGGCATTGGGAACCGCATTGATAATGTCATCGGCAAGCGACGAGATGAACGGCGTGTTCAAGATGCCGATCACCAAGCCAGCTGTCATGACGGACGAGCCAGAGTTGCCCAGCCCGGTCGGCTCGGCGATGAAGTCCCGCAGGAACGGGCCGACCGTCACCAGCGCAAACAAGCCGAAAACCACGGTCGGAATGCCGGCGATCACTTCGATAAGGGGCTTGATCACGTTGCGCACTTTCTTGGGCGCGTATTCTGCGGTGTAAATCGCGGTGAACAAGCCCAATGGCACGGAAACCAGCATGGAAACGAAGCTGATGTAAAGCGTGCCCCAGAGCAGCGGCAGAAGGCCGAGGTCTGAGCCTCCGCGGAACTGCGGGTTCCAGACCGTGCCAAAATAGAAATCCGTGATAGGATACGCACTGAAGAAGCGGATCGATTCCGACAGCAGAGATAGCACGATGCCCACCGTTGTGAGAATCGCGATTGTGGCGGCCCCAATGAAGAGCCACAACATGAAGGACTCCGTGACGTTGCGCGCCCGGAAGTCGCGGTTCGTACGCTGGACTGCGAGAGCGAGGCCGGCCAGAGCGGTCAGGATGACGACGACGCTCATGGCGACCGCGCTGCGCTGCTGCGCGATGCGATAGGCCTTGGCCGCCTCGAAGACTTCGGGCTTGGTCTCGCTGCCGAGCGCGACGCCCACCTCGGCCAGACGCCCGCGGATGTCGCTGAGGTCGGCGCGCATTGTAGCCAGTTCATCGTTCGATATGTCGAAACGGTCCTGCATCGCGTCTAGACCGTCGGCGATCCGGCGCACGTCGCTCATCGTCAGCTTCGCCGCATTCGCATCGGCGGCGACTTCCGGACCCAGCTGGCTGATGATGCGCGCCTCGGTCATGGGGCCCTGGATAAGCAGCCAGATCACCATCAGCAGGAATGCCGGGACAGCCGTGAAAAGCAGCGCCGCCTGACCGTAATAGGATGGCAGGGAATGCAGAAGTCGGGAGTTCCCGCCGGCGCTTTGCATTGCCCGCGCTCGGGCCATAAAGAAACCGATTACGGAGAGAACCAGTATTATCAAGGAGAGAAGGCCGACGCTCATGGGAAATCCGCTTTCAGGTGGTGCCCTTGGGCAAGTCAGAGGGAGGGAGAGCGCGCTGTCGCGCTCTCCCTCAGAAGCGTCGGCTTACTCGAGGGGAGCCATCGGCGTGCGGGCAGCAACCATAGCCTGGGTCGCGGCCAGCTCCGGGTCGGAAACGAGGCCATAGGCCGCGAGCGGGCCGTCTGGGCCAGCCATGTCATCCGACACGAAGAAGTCGATGTATTCCTGCAGGCCGGGGATCACGTCCAGGTGTGCGGTCTTCACGTAGAAGAACAGCGGACGCGACACAGGGTATTCAGCCATGGCGATCGATTCGGTGGTCGGGACGACGCCGTTCATTGTGGCAACGCGCAGCTTGTCGGTGTTGTTCTGATAGAACGACAGACCGAAGATGCCGATGCCGTTCTTGTTGGCATCAACGCGGGCCAGTGTTTCGGTATAGTCGCCGTCGATGTCGATCGAGCGACCGTCGGTGCGCAGCGCCATGCAGGACTTTTCAGCATCTTCAGCGCCGGCAGCTTCATGTGCTGCCATGGTGCCGTTCTCTTCGCAGCCAGCAATCAGCACTTTCTCGTCGAACACTTCACGGGTGCCGTGCTTGGTCCCGGGCACGAAAGCCAGGATTTCCTGCGCGGGCAGAGCCGGGTTCACCTCAGCCCAGGTCACGACGGTGTTGTCGACCAGAGCACCGTCCTTGACGACCTTGGCAGCCAGTGCGGCATGCACGTCAGCCGGGGTCAGCTCGAAGGCAGGGCCATTGACGTCCGAGGCAAACACGATGCCGTCATAGCCAAAGCGGACTTCCATGATCTCGGTCACGCCAGCGGCGGCGCAGTTGTCGATGTCCGACTGCTTGATACGCGAGGACGAGTTGGCGATGTCGATGGTGTTGGGGCCAACGCCTTCGCACATCTTCTTGCGACCAGCGCCCGAACCGCCACCTTCGACGACGGGGGTCGGGAAGTCGAAGTTTTCACCGAAGGCTTCGGCGACGATGGTGGCATAGGGCAGCACGGTCGAGGAGCCGGCAATCTGCACGTTGTCGCGTGCAAGAGCAGCGCCAGCGGACAGTGCCAGAATGGCGACTGCGGAAGTGGTGAAAGTAAGCTTGGACATGATATCTCCTTAGCGTTCGCTTTGGACCGGTCATCCGATCTCTGTTCTGCGAGTAGTCCGATTCTGCTACGCTTCTACGACACTTCGGTGACAGTTTTGTAACAGCCCCGGCGCGAATCGGTCATCGACGCGGGCGCCACGCCGGCCAAGCTTTAATGTGATGTGACAGCAAATTTTCTCAGGGTCAGACCTAGGCCCAACGCTCCAGAAGTGGCCGCAGCGCGACCCGCGCACGCAGGCGTTGACCCAAAAGATACATGCCCGCAATCTTGCGGTGTAGAAACAACATCTCTGCCGGCGGAACATGCCAAAAATCACGCGCTTGGCCCAAGTCGGCCCCGTCGCGCAGAATATCTTCGACCAAAGTGGCATTGCCAAAGTTATAAGGTTCGTTTTGGCGCAAGGGCACACTCGCCTTCTCTGCCAGACCCAGAATCAGCGCGCGCCGTGCTTGCGGCGCATCGCCCCGGAAATAGCCGATCTGCGCCATAAGCTCCGCCATGCTTTCGCGGTCCTCGGCAAGGATGGACCGCAACAAATTGCGATAGGCTTGTGCATCCGCAGGCGCTATGTCGCGAGTCGCGCCGAAATCCAGCAAGACAATGCGCCCGTCGGGGGCCACGCGATAATTGGCAAAATTCGGGTCAGTCTGCATTTGGCCCAGCTCGAACAACTCGCGCAGGGTCAGGGAAATCAGCTGCGTCATCGCGGTATCGCGCATGGATTGGGGCTGTTCGGCCAAACTGTCGATAGGGGCGCTTTCCACAAAATCCATGGCCAAGACCTGCGGCGTGGTCAGATCATCCCAGACTTGCGGTATCACAAAGTGATCACCCAAGGCCTGCCGGAACCGGGTAAGGGCGCGCGCCTCGCGCTGGTAATCAGCCTCGTCATGCAATTGGGCGCGAGCGGCGGTCAGAAACGGTGTGATATCCACATCTCGCGGCAAAACACCGGGCAGGCGCATCAGCCGCCCCAAAGTCGCAATGTCGCTGTCAATGCTGCGTGCGATACCGGGAAACTGCACCTTGATGGCCAGAACCCGCCCGTCGCGCGCCACGGCGCGGTGCACCTGCCCGATGGACGCCGCCGCAATGGGCCGCACATCGAAACTTTGGAAGCGCCGCAGCCAATCCGGCCCCCAAGCCTGCGCCAAAACCTGTTTCAACTGTGCAGGTGGCATAGCAGGCGCATTGGCCTGTAGCTGTGCCAAGGGCGCGCTGAATTCGGGCGGCAGCGCCAAACCGCTGTCCATAGACAGCATTTGCCCCAGCTTCATCGCCGCACCGCGCAGCGCCGATAGGCCGCCCGCCACGCGTAAGGCATTTGCAGGTGTCAGCGCCGCACGCCCCAGATCGGCCCCCTGCCCGCGCAACACTTGCCCCGCCAAACCCATGACAGTGGCGCCGGCAAAGCCGGTGGCGACACCGCCCACTCGCAAGGAACGGGCAAAGGCAGAAGCGGGTACTGGGCGGGCGCGATCTGTCATGTGATGGGAAATGGCGCGCCCCGCCCGAATGTCGAGCATAGCTGTTTTCAAAATGCGCTTCGCAAGAGATCCTTGAGGGGGCCTTGCCCCCGTCGCGCTGAAGCGCGACTCCCACAGTACATTTGTATAAGGATGAATATAAGAAAAAACCCCCAGCCCAGAGGGCGGGGGGTTTTGTAAATGGCGCGGTTGACGGGGCTCGAACCCGCGACCCCCGGCGTGACAGGCCGGTACTCTAACCAACTGAGCTACAACCGCGCGATAGGGGGCAATTACGCAATAGGGCGGGCGGCGTCAAGCGCAAAGCCGCGGGTTTTTTACGCTCGCGTTACGTTTTCCGTGGGAGCGTGCGGCGCAGGCTGAGGCCAGCCAGAACACCAAGATAGATCAGGTCTGCCACGACCAGCGTAACCCATGTGTGCAGAAACAGCAGCCCCACAAAGGCGCTTGCCCCGACCAGAACCCAGATGGCGTGGCGGCGCGCGATGCGGATGGCTTTAAGCGACGGTGTGGGCAGCCGAGAGACCATCAAGAAGCCCACCGCGCCAAGGTAAAGTGCAACAGGGATTGCCAAGGATGCAGCATCAATCCAGCCAGCCAGCCCAAGATAAACGGGGAGCAGACCCAGCATGGCACCGGCCGGTGCAGGAACGCCGATGAAATGGCGGATCATGCCGCCTTCAGGCGTGGCGCGCGACAAGTTGAACCGCGCCAGCCGCAAGCAGGCACAAACCGCGAAGATCAGCACGAACACCCAGCCAAACCCAGCCGTCAGCCCATCCAATGCGTAGCCATAGACCAAGATGCCGGGCGCCACACCGAAGCTGACGAAATCGGCGAAACTGTCAAGTTCGGCACCGAAGCTGGTTGCTGCGTTCAGTTTGCGGGCCAAAAGCCCATCCAGGCCGTCGAGTATAGCCGCAAGGATAATCAGCGCGGCAGCCAATTCGTAGCGCTCTGCAAAAGTGTATCGAATCGCACTCAGCCCCGCGCACATGCCCAGAATCGTGACCACATTGGGCACAAGCTGAACAAGCGAGAGGCTGTCGCGTTGCATTAGCGGATGCCCGCCATGCGGCGCGGCTCGGTGCTCGTCAGGTCGGCAATCACGGTTTCGGCAGAGATCATGGTCTGGCCCAGCGCCACCAGCGGTTCCACCCCGTCGGGCAGGTAGACATCGACGCGAGAACCGAAACGAATCATCCCGAACCGCTCACCCGTTTGCATCTCCTGTCCCTCTGTCACCTCGCACAGGATGCGCCGTGCCACGAGGCCCGCGATCTGCACCACGCCGATCTTGCGCCCATCCGCCAGTTCCACCGCAAGCCCGTTGCGCTCGTTATCGACCGACGCTTTGTCCAGCGACGCGTTCAGGAACTTGCCAGGGCGATAGGCGATTTTGGTAATCCGCCCAGCAATTGGCACGCGGTTCACATGGCAGTTGAAGACATTCATGAACACCGACACACGGGTCAGCGGCTGGTCGCCCATGTCCAACTCTGCGGGCGGAACGGCGGGTTCGATCAGCGAGATGACCCCATCGGCAGGGCTGACGAGTAAGCCTTCACGCAGCGGTGTCTGGCGGTCGGGGTCGCGGAAGAAATAATAGCACCAGATTGTCAGGCCCAAACCGATCCAGCCCAAAGGCTCCCACAGCAGGAACAGGGCCACCGTGACCACACCGAAAATGGCCAGAAACTTGTGCCCTTCGCGGTGGATGGGTTTGATGACGGTTGAAAGCATATCGGCAGCCATATTGGGCCTTTCGGTTAGATCGGGTCTATATCGCCCTGCGCGCGCAAGGCGTGAAACTCAGCAACAAACGCGTCTAGCCGCGCCTCGGCAATTGCCGCGCGCAGGCCCGCCATCAGGCGTTGATAATAGCGCAGGTTATGCCAAGTCAGCAGCATGCCCGCGATCATTTCATCCAGCCGCACAACATGGTGCAGATAAGCTCGGCTATATTTGGTGCAAGCAGGGCAATCGCAGCCCTCTTCAAGCGGGCGCGCATCGTCGCGGTGGCGCGCATTGCGTAGGTTCACGGACCCACGCGCAGTCCAGGCTTGACCAGTGCGGCCCGACCGCGTGGGCAA
>CAYNWX010000188.1:0-3884 GCA_964401005.1 uncultured Natronohydrobacter sp. | reverse complement strand
ACAGTTCAGCGTGACCCGCGAACGCATCCGCCAGATTGAGGCGAAGGCGCTGCGCAAGCTGAAACATCCGTCCCGCTCGCGGAAATTGCGCAGCTTCCTTGACCAATAAACACGGCGCCAAGGCACTCGCTTTGGCGGAACGCGCCGTTGAGACTTATGCCCAAGACGCGTGCCGCAATGGCGCGCGTCTTTTGACATATACTGACTTGGCCGTGATGCTTGGCAAAAAGCCCAGCTATGCGCGCAACATGGCCCAGATGCTGGCTGCGCTGCGGCACGTCTGCTTGTCGCGCGGTTTGCCAGATTTATGCGCCGTCATCGTGGCGGCGGGCACCGACATGCCGTCGCGAAAATCCTTCCAAATCCTCAGCGGCACATGGTGCGATACCGGGTTGGATGAAGCAGGCGTACGGGAAGAACAGGACAGAATCCTGATGTTGGATTGGGCAAGCATCGCTCGCATCGACGACCGTTAGTCAAGCTGCATATCCGTCAGCCGACCTGTCACCCGTTCCAGCCAATCGCCGCGCATGGTGGTCAGCGCGGCGCGGTACTCCTGCCAATCCTGCGCCAGCGCCGCCAACAGCTCGGCATCCGCCGCGACCCGTTCCACCACGCACCAGCGGTTCCATTCATAGGCCAGCGACCAATCCGCCTCGTCCAGCCGGGTTTCGGGCAAGCGGTAGTGAAAGGTCGGTCTGCCACCCTTCAACTGATCTTGCGGCACATCGGCCAACGTGTCCGGCACCGCGTCTTGCAGCAATGGCAACAGGTCCAGCCCGTAGCCACGCGCGGGCGCAAGGTCTGCGTAGGCGCGGCCCAGATCGGACATGCTCCACCCTTCGGCCCCCGCCAGCGCGTCGACCAGCGCGCGGGGCCACGGGGTGACAAAGGGCAGAACGCGGCGCGCCGGGTCCAGCGGGTCAGAGGCGCGCAACCAGTCTTCCAGCAACGCATAGGCGCGGGCAATCGCCACCGTCGCTGCATCATCGGGGCGCTCCGGGTTCAGATGCACCCCGAAGCCATAGGCGATATGCGCGCGCGATCCTTCGGCCCCCTGCTGTGCCAGTTTGGCCAAAAGCGCATCGACCTGCGGCAGGTCGTCTTGGGCCAAGGGCGCTGTCACAATCTCGACAGGGACAAGATCGCCCAGAATGTCGGCGGCCATATCCTCGACCCAGCGGGTTTTCAGGGTGATGTCCAGTTCCACCTTCACCCGGCCAAAGTGCCCATCCTTCACCACCAGATCGCGTGGGCCCTCGCGCGTGATCGTGCCGCCCCATTCGGCGCGCACGATATCTGCGGCCTCTTCGGGCGAAAGCCCCGCGAATTCCACCTCTATCCCGGTTTTACGGCCTGCACTTGGGCCGTCATGATCGGGCAAGGGCAGGAAACGATCTTGGGGCAAGGCGGCATGCAGGTTGTTCATGCTCAATCCTCGACCGCGCTTAACCCGCCCGCACCGATCAGACGGTAAACCCACGCGCTTCGGCCATCTTCCAGCACCATCAGGTCGCGGCGGTATTTGCGGCCCGTGCGCTCATACCGGTCGAGACGCCGCATTTCTGCCGGGGTCACGCGAAACACCACCCCGTCCAGAACCATGTCGGCCCCTTCAACAATGTCGCGCTCCTGCCCGCGCTGCCATCCGCGCAATTGCGCGGGGCTTGCCGACACCCAGCGCCCGACCACCACCAAGCGCACCAACGGATTGGTCAGCGTGGCAAAGCCAAACACCAAGGCCGGCCCATCTGGCGGCGCAGGCGTAGCGGCATTTGTAGGCGGCAGGTAGAACGGCGCGCGGGTGATCGCAAACCACAGCGCAACCAGCAGGATCAGGGCAATCAAGGTCATCTTCATCTTTCCCAGACTGACAGAGCAAGCGCGACCGTCAAGCCTGCACCGCGCGCCGCTTGCGCAACACTTCCGAGATATAGAGCGCCATCGCCGCCCAGATCATGGGAAAGGCGACAACACGCGCGCCATCAAAAGGTTCCCTGAAGGCCAGAACGGAGATCAGGAAAATGATCGTCGGGATCGCATAACCCGAAATGGCGATGGTCGACAGCCGCAAGCCCTTGGCAGCATTGGCATACAGGATAAGCGGAACAGCCGTGATCAACCCACAGCCCAGCAGCAGCGCCCAATCCACCGCCCCCGCCTGAGCTGCAAATAGCTGCCCCCGCGCCGCCTGCCATGCCATAAAGCCTACCGCGAAGGGCAGAAGGATCAGCGCTTCCAACGCAAAGCCTTGGTTCGGCCCGATGGGCAGGGCGCGCTTAAAGAAGGCGTAACCGCCCCAAGAAAAGACCAGCACCAGCGCACCGACGGGCAGGCTTCCGGCGTCTATGGTCAGAACCAGCACCGCCGCAATGGCCAATGTCACTGCCGCCCATTGGCGCAGGCTGAGCCGTTCGCCCAGAAAAATCGCCCCCAGAAACACACTGAAAATGGGGTTGATGTAATAACCCAAAGCCGCGTTCATAGCTTGGCCCGACTGGATCAGCCAAACATAGGTGCCCCAATTGAGAGAGATCAGCGCCGCCGTGACCATGGCCATGCCCAACATGCGCGGCGTTCGGATGGCCAATCGCAAATCGGCCGTGCGCCCCAGCCACAACAACCAGCCCAGTGCAACAGGCACCGCCCAGATGACCCGGTGCGCCACCACCTCGGGCGTGGGCACATGGCCAAGCGCCCGGAAGTAAAAGGGCAAGATGCCCCAGATGGCAAAGGCCGCAAGCGCAAAGACAAAGCCGCGCGGGGTGTCTTCATTCATCTGTGGCGATCCCGGCCTGCACGGCGGCGATGAACGCGGTGCCGCGCGCTTCAAAATCCGGGAATTGGTCGAAACTTGCCGCCGCCGGGGCTAGCAGCACTGTGTCGCCGGGTTCTGCCTCTGCCATGGCCTGGGCTGTGGCCTGATCCAGCGTATCAAACACCTCATGCGGGTGTTCGCCCAGTTGCAGCGCGAAGTCGCGCGCGGAATGGCCGATCAGGTAAGCTTTGGTCACGCGGCCCAGATGCGGCACAAGCGCGGCAATGCCCCCGTCTTTGCCCAAGCCGCCTGCAATCCAGCGGATGCGGTCGAAGGCCTGCAAGGCTTTGGCGGCACTATCGGCATTGGTGGCCTTGGAATCGTTAATGTAGCGCACGCCACCAGCCTCTGCGACCAACTGACTGCGATGCGGCAAGCCCGTGAAACTGGCCATCGCATCTTCAATCGCGCGGGGGGCCGCGCCAAGGCTGCGCGCCACCGCATAGGCCGCGCAAGCATTCTGGTGGTTATGCGCGCCCGGCAGACCCGGCATGGCGCGCAGGTCTATCGACGCAACCTGACGCCCGGCGCGGTATTCGGCCAGAAACCCCTTGCGCGCGTAGACGTTCCAACCCGGTCCGGTCAGCTTTTGCCCGGACGAAATGCGGATCACGCGTCCATCCTCGCGCGCTTCGGACAATTGGCCCGCCATGAACAAGCCTTCCAATTCATCCACGCCAACAATCGCACGGTCCGGCCCGCCTTCGGCAAAGAGACGCCGCTTGGCCGCGAAATACCCGCCCATACCGCCATGCCGGTCCAGATGGTCGGGAGATAGATTGGTGAACACGGCAATGTCAGGCGTCAGCGCGCGGGCGAGTTCGGTCTGATAGCTGGACAATTCCAGCACGATCACCTCGCCATCCTGCGGTGGGTCGATGGACAACACGCCCGTGCCGATATTCCCGGCCATCTGGCAGGGACGGCCCAAAGCGGTCACGATATGATGGATCAGCGCCGTGGTCGTGGATTTCCCGTTCGAGCCGGTGACGGCCACCACCTTGGGGGGCTGATCCATCTCCATGTTCACATCGGTCGCCATGCTGCGGAAGAACAACCCAATGTC
>CAYNWX010000187.1:0-17364 GCA_964401005.1 uncultured Natronohydrobacter sp. | reverse complement strand
CAGATGATGCCCCGCCATACCCGAAGCGCACCGCCCCAATCAATGAAAACCGCTTACAATGCGGTGCCAGAGGCAGGAAAAAGCTCATCTCGCGCCGTGTAATCCTGCCCATTGGCCAAAAGGCACATACGCCCATCTGGCAGGCTGATGGTAATGGTCCAGTCGCCCGCGTCAGAGGCAAAGGTCTCCATAACAGCTTGGCCTGCGTGACCGACCGCGCGGCGGGTCTGTTCGGCCTTTGCCAGCATGTCCAACACATGCGCGCGCGGGGCGCAAGGCATGGTTTGGGCCTGTAGGCTGGTCGTGAAAAGCGCAAGGCACAGGACAAGAAAAAGGCGCATATCGGTGCTCCGGCTGGTGTTAACTCCACGCAAACCAGATTGCCTAAAAGCCGCGAATCCTTCGTTAATGTGGCGCACGCGCCATGATTGCGCACAAAAGTATACCGAGTTGCCGCGTTGCAGCAATTTTGCTCTTGCCATTTGTATCCGAAACTGGTGTGACCTGCGCAAGATTCTTACGCGAGGTGATGAAAATGGACACGCGCCCCTTCCGGTCTGTGCTGTATATTCCCGGCTCGAAAGAGCGCGCGTTGCACAAGGCAACCGAACTGGCCACCGATGCGATCATCTTCGATCTGGAAGATGCCGTCGCCATTGACGAAAAGCCACGCGCCCGTCGCCTGCTGGCCGACACGTTGCAAACACTGGATTATGGCGCGCGCGCCAAGCTGGTGCGGATCAACGCGCTGAATACCGAATGGGGCGCGAATGATCTGGACGTGATCGCAGCCGCCCGGCCCGAAGCGATCCTGCTGCCGAAAGTCGATTGCGCGACGCATATCGAGGATCTGGCCCGCCGGTTGGACGCGCGCCCGGAAACCGCTGAAACCCGCATCTGGGCCATGATGGAATCGCCCCTTGGCATTTTGAACGCGCTGGACATCGCCAGCGCGCCGCGCATGGCCGGGTTCATCATGGGCACGAATGATCTGGCCAAGGATATGGGCCTGCGCTACCGCGCTGACCGGATGCCGCTTCTGGCAAGCCTGCAAATGGGGGTGCTGGCCGCGAAGGCGCGCGGGCTGGTTGTGGTCGATGGTGTGTATAACGCCTTCCGCGACGGGGCCGGGCTGCGCGCCGAATGCGAACAGGGCCGCGATATGGGCTTTGATGGCAAAACACTTATCCACCCGGCGCAGTTGGAGATTGCCAACCGCATTTTCGCCCCCTCCTCGGACGAGATTGACACCGCGCGCCGCCAGATCGAAGCCTTTGACGCCGCCACCGCGCGGGGCGAAGGCGTGGCGGTTCTGGATGGTAAGATCGTCGAGAATCTGCACATAGTCACCGCGAAGCAAATCTTGGCGAAGGCAGAAGCCCTCGCCTCTTGAGGGAGTAAGCCACATGGGAACCTTGGTGTTGATTTTGGGCGTGGCCCTATGGTCGGCGGCGCATTTGTTCAAGCGGGTCGCGCCAGAGCGCCGCGCGGCGATGGGCGACACGGGGCGGTTGGCCGCCACGGGCGCAATTGTGCTGTCTGTGGTGCTGATGGTCATCGGCTATAAGTGGGCCGATCCGATCTGGCTGTGGTCGCGGCCAAGCTGGATGATCCATCTCAACAACCTGTTGGTGTTCGTGGCGTTCTATTTCTACGCCGCCTCTGGCCTGAAAACGCGGCTGACGCAAAAAGTGCGCCATCCGCAATTGTCGGGCTTCAAGGCCTGGGCTGTGGCACATTTGCTGGTCGTGGGCAGCGTTCAAGGGCTGATCCTGTTCGGGGGTCTGCTGGCATGGGCGGTGGTGTCTGTCATTGTCATCAATCGCGCCAACCGTGAATGGACGCGCCCGCCCGAGGCGGCGATGTGGCGCGAGGGCGTGGCTTTTGTCGCTGCACTGTTCCTGATGCTGGTGGTCGGGCAAATCCACGGCTGGCTGGGCCCATGGCCCTTTGGCGGAGGCGCTTGATGCTGGCATATCGTTTGCTGACGGCAGAGGACACATCGGCCTTTTGCCACAAGGTGACAGAGGCGCTGGCAAAAGGCTGGGTGCTGCATGGCAACCCCGCTTATGCCGCCGACCCGGCCACGGGCGTGATGCGCTGCGCGCAGGCCGTGGTCAAGGAGGTGGATGTGACCTACCGGCCCGAGCTGAAGCTCGGAAGTCTATAAGTTCAAGGGGCTGCCGCCCCCATCGGGGCCGAGTGGCCCCGATTCCCCCGCGAGTATTTGCGGCAAGATGAAGGATGCTGCGATGAGCAAGACCGGCAAAGGACGGTTCTTCGAGGATTACCGCGTGGGCGACAGGATCGCCCATGCCGTGCCGCGCACCGTATCGGGGGGTGAGCGCGCGCTCTATCATGCGCTTTATCCGTCACGCGGGGCGCTTTATTCCTCGGATGAGTTCGCGCGCGCCTGCGGCCTACCTGCTAGCCCGGTCGATGACCTGATGGCGTTTCATATCGTGTTCGGAAAATCGGTGCCCGATATCAGCGTCAACGCGGTGGCCAATCTGGGCTATGCACAGGGCCGGTTCCTGCGCCCTGTCTATCCGGGCGATACGCTGCACGCGACATCCGAGGTGATCGGGCTGAAGCAGAACTCGAACGGCAAATCCGGCGTGGTCTATGTGCGCACGACCGGGCTAAACCAGCGCGATGAGGTGGTGATTGACTATGTCCGCTGGGTGATGGTGCGCAAAGGCAATCTGGACACGCCCGCGCCCGAAACCGTGCTGCCAGCCTTGGCCGATGCCGTGAGCGCGGCTGATCTTGTTGTGCCGGAGGGGCTGACCTTTCACGGCTATGACCACGACTTAGCGGGCGCCCCCCACTGCTGGGGCGATTACGCATTGGGCGAGCAGATTGACCATGTCGATGGCATGACCATGGAAGAGGCCGAGCATATGCTGGCCACACGGCTGTGGCAGAACACATCCAAGGTGCATTTCGACCGCACGCAGCGGGTGGATGGCAAGCTGTTGGCCTATGGCGGGCATGTAATTTCCGTGGCCCGCGCGCTGTCGTTCAACGGGCTGGCCAATGCGCAGATGATCGTCGCCATCAACGGCGGCAGCCACGCTAATCCCTGTTTCGCGGGCGATACGATCCGCGCATGGTCAGAAGTGCTGGATCGCGCGGAAACCGCCACGCCCGGAGTGGGCGCGCTGCGGTTGCGCACAGTGGCCACCAAGGGCGACCCGTTCGTGCTGCGCGGGGCCGAGGGCAAATACCACCGCGATGTGCTGCTGGATTTCGACTATTGGGTGCTGATGCCGATCTGAAATCAGCGCATTGATCTCGAATCGTGTTAATCTCTTGGCGTTTGATATCCTGTCGGAGATGACACATGCGCGATCGTGCCTTCCTGACTTTGATCTTGTCGCTTTTCCCCGCATTTGCACATGCGCAAGCAGTTCTAAGTTGCGGAGCCAGTGAACGCCCCTCTGCCATGATGGAGACTTTGAAAGGCGAATTCCGGGATGGGAATTTCCGAGGGTTTTTAGAAAAATCCGGGCGTTACCTGTCGGGCGAGGTGTCCAATTACGACAGCTATTTCGCCCGAATGGACGAGCTTTTTCCAAACGGTTTTGACGTGTGCCAGACCGTGCTTGTGCGCGAAGAAGACCCGGGCTTTCGGCAGGAAATCGTGCTCTACGAATCCAATGCGATCAACGGCCCGATTTCGCTATTCCTGACAACAGTCATCGTGAATGGCCGCGAGGAATTGCTGTATTTCAACTTCAATTCCAGCGCGACCGCCATTCTAGAACAGTTGCGCTGACTCGGGCGATGGCGCTTCGTGATCACAACCTTCCAAATTTGTGATCTCAAGTTCTGTATTTGCGATCACAAACGCGAATTCACCCAAGGCTTTTAGCGGAAACAGCAGGGTTTTTGCACCTCAACACCCGCTGTGTGCGTGACATTCGCGTGAAATTCGGTATTCACAGGGGTCAAGAGCCGGGTCGCCCGCGACCAAGCCAAACGAGAGAGGAGCCAGCCATGGCCGATGTAAACCGGGGCAACCGCCCGCTTTCCCCGCACCTACAGATTTACCGCCTGCCGCTTGCGGCAATTACGTCAATCCTGAATCGGATTACCGGGGTGGGGATGACGCTGGCTTCCATTTTGATTGTCTGGTGGTTTGCCGCAGGGGCATTCAGCGCCGGGTATTTCGACTTCGTTGATGGTTTGCTCACCACAATCCTTGGTGAATTGGTGCTGATCGGGTCGCTGGCAGCACTCTGGTATCACATGCTCAATTCTATCCGTCACCTGATCTGGGATACGGGCCGTATGATGGATGTCGCGATCGTGGAAAAGACCAGCTACCTTGTCTTTGGCGGCACGGCTGTGCTGACCGTTCTGACCATTCTGGCCGTGTAAGGGGGATACCATGAGCTTCAAATCCGACTATTCCCGCGCGCATGGCCATGGGGCCGCCGGTGAGGGCCTGCACCATTGGTGGAGCCAGCGTGTCACCTCGATCGCGCTGATCCCGCTGACGCTGCTGTTCATTTTCCCGTTCGGGCGCACGCTTGGCGGCGGGCATGAGGCGTTCGTCGCCACCTATTCCAACCTTTGGCACGCGCTGGTCGCCGTGCTGTTCATCATCGCGGCCTTCGCGCATCTGCAACAGGGTTTGCAGACCGTGATCGAGGACTATGTTCCCAACAAGACGCAGCGCACTGCCGCGCTGCTGGTCAACATGCTGCTGTGCTGGGCGCTTGGCGCGGCTGGCGTTCTGTCGGTTGCCACCGTCCTGTTCAGCGCCTGAGGAAGTAAGATGTCTGCATACAAGATCGAAGAACATACCTATGACGTGGTCGTGGTGGGCGCAGGCGGCGCAGGCTTGCGCGCAACGCTTGGCATGGCCGAGCAAGGGCTGAAAACCGCCTGTGTGACAAAGGTTTTCCCAACGCGCTCGCACACGGTTGCGGCGCAGGGCGGGATTGCCGCCAGCCTGTCGAATATGGGTCCGGATAATTGGCAGTGGCACATGTATGACACCGTCAAGGGGTCCGACTGGCTGGGCGACACGGACGCGATGGAATACCTCGCGCGTGAAGCGCCCAAGGCGGTGTATGAGCTGGAACATTACGGCGTTCCCTTCTCGCGCACTGAAGATGGCAAGATCTACCAGCGCCCCTTCGGTGGCCACACTACCGAATTCGGCGAAGGCCCGCCCGTGCAGCGCACCTGTGCCGCCGCCGACCGCACTGGCCACGCCATGCTGCACACGCTCTATGGTCAGTCGGTGAAGCAAAAAGCCGAATTCTTCATCGAGTATTTCGCCACCGACCTGATCATGTCCGATGATGGCCAGTGTCAGGGCGTGATGGCGTGGAAACTGGATGACGGCACGCTGCATGTGTTCAACGCCAAGATGGTTGTGCTGGCGACAGGCGGCTATGGTCGCGCCTATTTCAGCGCCACGTCTGCGCATACCTGCACCGGCGACGGCAACGGGATGGTTGCGCGCGCGGGCCTGCCACTGCAAGACATGGAATTCGTGCAGTTCCACCCGACCGGCATTTTCGGCGCGGGCTGCCTGATTACCGAAGGCGCGCGCGGCGAAGGCGGCTACCTGACGAATTCCGAAGGCGAGCGCTTCATGGAACGCTACGCGCCGACCTATAAGGACTTGGCGTCGCGCGATGTGGTGTCGCGCTGCATGACCATTGAGATTCGCGAAGGGCGCGGCGTGGGCCCGAATAAGGACCATATTCACCTGAACCTGTCGCATCTGCCGAAAGAGGCGCTGCATCTGCGCCTGCCCGGCATTTCGGAATCCGCGCGCGTCTTTGCCGGGGTGGATGTGACCAAGGAACCGATCCCGGTGCTGCCGACCGTGCATTACAACATGGGCGGCATTCCCACGAACTATTGGGGCGAGGTGCTGAACGCCGATGCCGAGAACCCCGATCGCATCGCGCCCGGCCTGATGGCGGTGGGCGAAGCGGCTTGTGCGTCGGTGCATGGCGCGAACCGCCTTGGGTCCAACAGCCTGATCGACCTTGTGGTCTTTGGCCGCGCCGCCGCCATTCGCGCGGGCCAGATCGTGGACCCGAAAACCCCCAACCCGGAGCTGAACAAGGCCAGTGTCGAGCGCGCTTTGGACCGGTTCGACACGTTCCGCAACTTCAACGGCGGCACGCCGACCGCCGACTTGCGGCTGGAAATGCAGAAAACCATGCAGGCCGATGCCGCTGTGTTCCGCACCGACAAGACCTTGGCGGAAGGGGTCGAGAAGATGAAGGGTGTGGCCAGCAAGATGGGCGACCTGAAAGTGACCGACCGCTCGTTGATCTGGAACACCGACCTGATGGAAACGCTGGAGTTGGACAATTTGATGCCCTGCGCCATGGCGACCATCGTTTCTGCCGAAGCCCGCAAGGAAAGCCGCGGTGCGCACGCACACGAGGACTACCCCGACCGCGACGACGAGACCTGGCGCAAGCACACCTTGGCTTGGGTGAATGGGGAAAAGGTGGCGCTGGATTATCGCCCCGTGCACCTGAACCCACTGACCGGGCATAACGAGGGCGGGATCGACCTGAAGAAAATCGCGCCGAAAGCGCGGGTCTATTGATCCGCGCAGCTTGCATTACAGCGCTTCTGGCGCTCTCGGCCTGCGCGGGTATGCAGGATCAGCTTGCCCGCGATGCGGCCAAGCGCAGCGTCAACCCGGTTCTGGCCGAGCGCTTTCCCGGCGTGCCGCTGGAACCAGTCAGCGATTGCGTGATCGACAATGCCAGCGCAGGCGAGATCACCCGGCTGGCGTTAGCAGCGGCACAACCCACTGTCAGCCCGGAAACCAGCGCGCTGGTGGTCGAGATCGCAACGCGCCCCGAAACGATTAGATGTTTAGCCACGGACGGGCTTGCCCCGTTCCTGATGTAAGGAGGCACCCATGGTCCAACTGACCCTGCCCAAGAATAGCCAGATGCGCACCGGCAAGACCTGGCCAAAGCCCGAAACGGGCGGCACGCTGCGTAAATTCAGCATCTATCGCTGGAACCCGGATGACGGCGACAACCCGCGCGTGGACACGTATTTCGTGGATCTGGACGATTGCGGGCCGATGGTGCTGGACGCGCTGATCTATATCAAGACCAAGATCGACCCGACGCTGACCTTCCGCCGGTCCTGCCGCGAAGGCATCTGCGGGTCTTGCGCGATGAATATCGACGGTCAGAACCGTCTGGCCTGTATCTTCGGCATGGACGAGGTGAAGGGCGATGTCAAAATCTACCCGCTGCCCCATATGCCGGTCATCAAGGATTTGATTCCGGACCTGACGCATTTCTACGCGCAGCATGCCAGCATTAAGCCATGGCTGGAGACGAAATCGAACACGCCCGCGAAGGAATGGAAGCAATCCATCGAGGACCGCGAGAAGCTGGACGGGCTATATGAATGCGTGATGTGCGCGTGCTGTTCTACATCCTGCCCGAGCTATTGGTGGAATGGCGACCGCTACCTTGGCCCGGCCGCGCTGCTGCACGCCTATCGCTGGTTGATCGATTCGCGCGACGAGGCTACGGGCGAACGTCTGGACGATCTGCATGACCCGTTCAAGCTTTATCGCTGCCACACGATCATGAACTGCGCCAAGACATGCCCCAAGGGGCTGAACCCGGCCAAGGCGATCTCCGAGATCAAGAAAATGATGGTCGAGCGCGTATTGTAAAGCGTCGCTGGGGGGCGCTCGCGCCCCCCTCTGGGCGCGGCGCGCCATTCACCCCCTAAGGGTATTTGGGCAATGATGAAATGGCACGGGCTCGTGCTATACTTTGTACATGGACTCGAAGACCCCAATTGATGTGATCGTGTTGCGCGGCCTTCTGGCGGTTGCACTGGCGGGGCTGGTGATGGTGGGGATCGGCATGGCAATGACCGACAGCACTCGCGTGCTGCGCACCATGCCGCCGCCCGATTATACATTGGGGCTGTCAGAGGACGGGACGAGTTTTCGCTTTTCCGGCCTTGTTGATTTCGGGCTGACGCGGGATTTGCGTGCCTTAGCGACAGCGCATCCGCAAGTGAAGCGGTTGGTGCTGGACAGCCATGGCGGCTATATCGCCGAAGCGCGTGGCGCGGTTACGGTGTTGCAGGCACGCGGGATTGCCACCCATGTCGAGGGGCATTGCGCTTCTGCCTGCGCGCTGGTTTTTGCTGGCGGGACTCAGCGGTCCCTCGCACCGGACGCGCGCATCGGGCTGCATGGTTACGCGCTGCGCCCCGGCAATATGTATTTCGGCATGATCGACCCGCGCCGCGAAATGGAGCGCGATATGGCGATTTACCGCGCGCAAAAGATTGACGAACCGTTCGTGCGGAAATTGGCGATCTTACCGCAAGCGCCGATGTGGTATCCCGAGCATGACGAATTGCGCGCGGCGGGGTTCGTCACTGCACCCTAGTGGGAAGTTCCGCGACCACCGCCTGCGCTGCCGCGCGCGGGTCATCCGCGCGCCAGATCGGGCGGCCAACCACGATATGATCGGCCCCATCCGCCAGCGCTTGCGCGGGCGTAGCGGTGCGCTTTTGATCATCGGTGGCACTGCCCTTGGGCCGCACTCCGGGGGTGATGATCAGCCGCCCAACCGCATTCGGCAGCGCGCGGATCGCAGCGGCTTCTTGCGGACTGGCGATCACGCCATGCGCGCCTGCATCAAAGGCAGCGCTCGCACGCGCCAGCACGATCTCTGGCATCGCGCCGGGACGGATTTGCGCGGCGTCCAGATCGGCGCGATCGGACGAGGTCAGCACCGTGACGGCAAGGATTTTCAGCCCCGACCCTTCAGCCCCAGCGCGCGCGGCGGCAACCACGGACGGGTCACCATGCACGGTCAAAAAGTCGAGATCATAGGCCGCGATCCCGCGCACGGCATTTTCGACCGTGGCAGGGATGTCGAAGAATTTCATATCCAGAAAGATGCGTTTGCCGTGTTCCTGTTTCAGCTCATTGGCCAGAGCCAACCCGCCGCCGGTCAGCATACCTAAGCCGATCTTGTAAAATGACACAGCATCGCCAAGCCGAGACGCCATGTCTAGCCCGGCCAAGGCATTGGGCACATCAAGGGCTACGATCAAGCGGTTATCAGACATGGGGCGCGCTCCAGTACTTATGGGATACAAACGTTGCGCTACCCCAGCAACGTGGGCATGACAAGCCTAGCGTAGAAACCCATCCAACGCATCATTCAGCATTGCATCTAGCAGCGGCTGGCTAAGATAGCCGGTCACTGGCAAATCGAACCTGTCCTGCGCAGCCGAAATGGCGCGACGGCTGTCCTGATCGAGATTACCATCCACAAGGCCGGGCTTCAGCCCAAGCGCATCGAGGCGCCGCTCTACAAGAAGTCGTACAGCCAAGGGCAAATTCAGACGTGCTTCTTCGGCCTCTGCTGCGCCGGGATCGGGCGGCGTGCTGGGTGGTGGCGTCGGTACTTCCCTGATTGGCCGCAATGCCGCGATGCGCGCCCGCGCGCGCGCGGCGAATTCGCCTTCGGGGAAAAGTTCCAGATACTGGCGATAGGAACGGAATGTATCAGCCTCTCGCGCCCGCGCCCATGCGGCGCGATCCGCCTCGGCGCGGGCCTCTGCCTCTAGCGCGGCAAGTCGGTCGCGGGCCAGCGTGGCGAATATGCCGTTTGGATAGCGGTCAAGATAGGCGCGCAGCCCCGCCTCGTCGCGGCCAGAGCCAGCACCTTCCCAAAACGCCCGGTCGGCGCGCTCCAGCGCCAGACGGCGCTCGCGTTCTTCTGCCTCTAGCTCGGCGGTGCGCCGAGCGGCTTCGCCTGCCAACTGGAAAATCTGGTCACGCGTCAGGAACCCGGTCTGAGCCAGATCGTTGCGGGCCTGCCATGCAGTGATAGCCGCGCGCGTTCCGGGGCCAAACAGCCCATCAATGCCGCGCGTGCTGTAGCCCAATGTGGTCAGGTCGCGCTGGATGGCACGGCGCTCGTCGCGGCTGAGCGCCAGATCGTCCTCTATCCGCTCTGGCGCGTTGCGGATCACCTCTATGCGGTCGCGGGCTTCCTGCGCGTTCAGCCCGTTCGGATATTGCCCCAGATAGGCGCGATAGCCATCCTCGGTATCGGCCATGCGGGCGTCTTCCCAAGCTTCGCGGTCGGCGCGGGCAATGGGCGCGAAGCCTTCTGGCAAGAACGGCACCAAGGTGGGCACGGTGCCCTCTGCGCGCAAATCACGCGTGGCGGCCAAGGCTTCGGACAGGGTGGTGCCGGGTTGCAGCACGCCGTCCAGACCTGCGATGATGGCACGCGCGTCGCCCCGCAAGACCGCAACACCGCGCGGCACCGCAAAGCGGTCTGGCAGGCCCGCACGCAGACCCGTGCCAAGGCTGTCGGCAAGGTCGTCTGACCCCGCCTCAACCAGCCACAGATGCACAGCTTCGGGCGCCGCAGAGGCGAGTTCCATGATCGTATCCAGCCGCAGCCCCGCGCCATCGACCGTGGCAAGGCTTGGCAGCTCGGCATCTGTCGCCAAGGCCCAAGCACCGCTCTCAGACGCGGCGAACCAGCCAGAGACAACAATAATCAACCGCGCCGTCGCATTTTCTGCCAAACGGGCCTGAATGGCGGCCAGTTCCGCACGCAAATCGGCCAGCGGCAGGTCGCGCGCAAGCACCACATCAAACCCGCTCCGCGCCAGCAGCCCTTGCGCTTGGTCCAGCACGACGCGGTCATCCAAGGTTGGCAGGTTGCGATAATCGCGCGTTTCTACCAAAAGGGCGACGTTTTCGGCCCGCAGCGGTAGCGCGACAAGGCCGAACAGCACCGCCAGAACTAAATTGCGCATGTTGCCCTCCCACGCTGCAAACCCCATGCAGCAAGCTTAGCGACGTGGCGGCGCGCGCGCAATCACGCCTTCGGACAGAGAGGCGCGCACGGCGATTTTATCGGCGGGTTCTGGCTATTCCCATTCCATCTGTTCAAAGGCGGTCTGCGCATTGCGCCCCGCAAGGCTGTCGAATTCGACCAAATGCGCCCAAGCCGATTGGTCAATCGCGGGCGCATCTAGAATCGTGCCGCCCTCTTCCAGCAGCCCGCCGATCTGGCTGCGCAGGTTCACAAGGTAGTCATAGCTGTCGGCGCGGGCCGTGGCCAGATCGGTGGCAGGCCCATGGCCGGGCACGATATGGGCGGGGTTGAAGGCGGCCATCGCGTCGAACGCCTCTATCCAGCTTTTCACGTTTGATTGCGCGCCGTTGCCCAGAATCCGGTCGATATAGACAAGGTCGCCCGTGAACATGGTGCTAGCGCTTTCCAACCACACGAAGGCATCGCCCGGCGTATGCGCCTGTCCCCGGTGCATGATCTGAAAGCTTTGCCCGCCCACTTCCAGCGTATAATCGGTGGCAAAACTGATGTCGGCATGGCTTGGCACCGTCCCGTCCAGCCCGTCCGCCCCAATCAGTTGCGACAGCCCGGTAATCTGCATGGATCCCCGCGCCGCTTGGTCGGCCACAGCCGCGTCAGAGGCGATGACGGTAGCGCCCTGCGCCTGCCAATAGCCATTGCCCAGCCAGCGATGATCCTGACCGCCGGAATTGATGACATGGGTCACGGGCGTATCGGTGATCTGGCGGATGGTGTCATGCAGCATCGCGGCCCCGTTCCAAGACCCGCCCGGATCAACCAGCACCGCGCCATCGGGGGTCACGACCAGCCCGAAGGTCGCGTTATTGCCAAGGTTTTCCGGGTTGCGCTGTTCTAGCGGGCCGACAATTGCCCAGACGTTTTCCGTCACGGGCTGGATGGTCAAAACATCAGCCAAAACAAGGCTGGGGCTCCACAGCGCGACAAGCGCAACGAAAACACGTCTCATTCCGATATCCTTTCAGGATTCAAAGCACCGCCGCTTTAGGCCAGTTTACGAAAGACCGAGACTTGAAAAGCTTGAAAATTTCCTTTCGGCGTTCGGTGCTCCACGTGTTCTGACGCCAGCGGCACAAACTGGCCCGGTGCCAGCTCGGCCAGTTTGGCCACCAAAGTCTGTGGCGAATAGCGTTGCACCGGCAGGCCAGAGCAGGTTTCCGGCCCGGTTAGGTCAAACGTGGCAATGATGGCGATCCCATCAGCAGCAAGGGCCTTGGACAGCGTGGCCAGGTAGCGCGCTTGATCTTCCCTGTCGGTCAGGAAATGGAACACCGCGCGATCGTGCCAGACATCATAGCTGCGGTCAGGGTGCCAGTCGCGGATATCAGTTGCGATGAATGACACGCGCTTCGCAGCATCGCCCAGCCGCGCGCGGGTGATGTTCAGCGCGGTGTCAGACAGGTCCAGCACGGTCACGGCCCCTGCCCCATCTGCAAGCGCATGATCAACCAGCCGCGACGCGCCAGCCCCCACATCGACCAGCGCACCACCTTGCGGCAAATACTGGCGCACAAGGCGCAGGGACTGCGCGGGCGTTGCTTCAAACCATGTCAGCGCGTCTTCGGCGCGCGCGGTGTAGGCGGTGTTCCAATGCGACGTCAGGTTGGCCATACCTGTATCCTCGGGATTGGCGCAAAAAGCCGGGGCGGGCCGCGCGCTTTGGTAGGAAACCATAGGCTTGGCCAGCCATCTCGTCAATTCAAGCTTTTGAATATCAAGACCTCTCACGTGGGTGCAACGTCACCCAAATCCCATCACGGGCGCGCACGGTCATATGGGCTTGCGGCACCGGCACACGCGTGGGGTCGGCGCGCAAGTCCCAATCGGCCAGAAGACGCGCCAAGATCATCACAGCTTCGGCCATGGCAAAACCCGCACCGGGGCAGACGCGCGGACCTGCCGAGAACGGGATATACCCGTCACGTGCCTGCGCGCGCGTTGCCTCTATCTGCCACCGTTCTGGGCGAAACGCATGCGGGTCTGGCCAGATATGCTCGTTGCGGCCCATATGCCATGGGCTGACGATAACCTGCGCGCCGGGGGCGATGGGGCGGTTGCGGAAACTCTCGGGCTTGGCCGCTTCACGCACCATCATCGGCACGGGCGGATAAAGGCGCAGCGCCTCGCGGAACGTGTCGCGGATGCGCGGGAACTGACGCAGAATGCTGAAATCTGGCGCAGGGCCGCCGATATGGGGGCGGATCGCCTGCGCCTCTGCCGCAAGCTCTGTTTGCCAATCCGGGTGCGTGGCGATCAGATACAGCGCCCAAGCAAGGGCCGAGGCGCTGGTTTCATGCCCTGCCAAAAAGAAAATCGCCACCTGATCGACCATTTCACCCGTCTCGAAGACCGCGCCCGTGTCGGGGTCGCGCGTGGTCATGATCTTGGTGGCCAGATCGTCGGGGGCGGTGCCTGCGGCAATCGCGGCCGCGCGCGCTTCTGTCATGCCGGTGATCAGTGCACGAATGCGTTTGGCGGTTGCTCGCGCGCGACGCGGCATCGGGCGCGGCAACCAGCGCGGCAGGGGCACGATCGCGGCCAAGTTCAGAATGGGGGCCGCGCGTTGATGGGCGCGAAAGCTTTGGTAAACCTCTGACGCGGTGGCATCTTCGATCGGCACGGAAAACAGCGTGCGAAAAATGACATCGGCGGCGGCGTGGCTGGTCAGCGCTTCAACCTCGTGCAGGCCTTCGGTCAGGCGCGCGGCCATCGCTTCGGACGCGCTCCACATGGCCGGGAAGGTGTCGCGCAGACGCCCCCCCTCGAAAGCCGGGTCGATCATGCGGCGCTGGCGCGCCCATGTCGCGCCATTTGTCACGAACACCGAATTGCCGAGTAGAGGCCGCAACCCTTCGCGCACGCGGCCCGATTTCGGGAAATCGCCCGCCCGCTCTTGCAGCACCAGCCGCACCAGATCGGGCGTGTTGACCATGACAGAGTGCAGGAACGGCAGCCGCATCTCTGCCATCTTGGCACGGTAAAGCTTGGCAGGCTGGGCCGACAGAATATCACGCCGAAACATCAGCACATGCCGCCAGAACGGCACGCGCTCGGCGCGGTGGTCTGGCATGGGGGGCTGCGTCACGCCACCCCCGGCAGGTAGCAAGCGCGCGACACGCTGGCAGAGGGTTTGCGCCCCCCAAACCGCGTGGCCAAGGAAACCGGGCCTGCGGTGATTTGGAAATAGTCGTAATCCTTGGGCGCATCGAACGCGCAAAGGTATTGAAAATGCAGCCGGAAATAGCGGCGCTTCAGCTTGGCATAGGTTTCGGGCGCCAAGCTTTGGGTAAACGCCGCCGAAATGATCAGCGGCCATTTCTGCCCTTCGCTGCCCGCGCCAGAGCAAGCGACCGGGTCACACAGCGCATAGCAACAGCCGTCCCCCGGTGCAGTCACGTCCAGCCAGAACAGCTTGCCCGATTTCGAGAGCGCCGCAAGATCGGCGCGCAAGCCTTGCGCCTGCGGCAAATAGGATTGCATCGGCACGGCATGTCCCAAGGACAGGAACGCCAGCTTGCCCGCAGGCACCTCGCCCGCGACAACCCGCGCCAGCACCGACACGCCCAGATGCACGCCAGAGGAATGGCCGACCACCAGCACTTCGTCCAGATCCGGGTCGGCCAAGGCTTGGGCGATCAGCGTCGCGAACTCGTCCAGCCGCGCTTCCAATTCGGGCGGGTTGCGGCCCCGGTGCTTGGCGGTAAAGGCGAAATCCAGAAGCAGGTAATGCACAAAGAACTTGCCGTCTATGCGCCGAAACCCCTCCAATATGGGCCAGACCACGCCAAGGCCCAACAGGTAGGCCAGCCAAGCGGGCAACAGCAAGGACAGCGCCCAGCCCAAGGCAAGCGCGGCCAGCACGGCCACCAAAAGCTGCCCCACCAGCATGATGACAGGATACATGGCCGCAATGCCCGGCCCGGCACGCAGCCGAAACAGCCGGAACAGAGCGCCGGTCGAAATGTAAATCCAAGCCGTGCGCACCAGCAGCGCATAGGTCGCCCAAATGCCTGCCGCCATGGAGGAGCGCACGATATCCGACCATTCCAAGATCTGGATACGGCTTTCGGCCTGTGCGCCCTCCATCTGAGCAGTCACGATCCATCCATAGGGGCCTTCGCCCTTGTAGGGCCGTTGCCGCAAGGAATAGCCGGAAATAGCGGCCTGTGTCGCGCCCTCGCTGCGGTAGAGTTCGCGGTAGCGGCGCGGCGGGAACGGGTCATAGCCCGGGATGTAGAAAACCTGGCGCCGGAACGGTACCGCACCGCCCACCATTACGCCGCCCCGATCTCTGACGGGTCACGCAGGCGCAGGCAGCGCGCGGGCACACCCAACATGACCGCATAGGGCGGCACATCTTTCGTCACAACCGCATTTGCCCCGATCAGCGCCCCGCGCCCCACAACGATATCGCCCAAGATAACCGCGCCCGCGCCCACATCGACATAGTCCTCTAGCACCGGGCGGGCGGCGATATCGTCATCGCGCGCGATGCCTATGGTGGTATTCTGCCGCAGCACCACGTCGTTGCCGATGGACCGTGCCACAAGGATCATGCCGCCGAAATGTTCTAGTCGGACACGGCGGCCCACCTGCACCGTATAGGGCAGTTCGATCCCGCCCATCCATTGCGACAGCTTGAACATGAAGCGATAAATCGCGGTCAGCACCATGCACACCGGCCTTAAGCGCACCGACATGCGCCAATTGCCGAACCGGTGCCAGAACAGGCACCAAAAGCCCTGTGCCATCCAATCTCCACGATGGGTGCGCAGGTCTTCGGCAACCAATTGCCAGAAGGTCAGGTCAGAGGGGTTCATGTTCTGGCTGCCATCTGGCAGCGGCGCGGCTTTCGCGCGCGCGGGCTTTGCAGATTGACGATCCAACACCACGCGTAACCCCGTCACTCATGCCATGTGCCGGCCCGTATCCTACGGGTTGGCGAATACCTCTGGCGACAAGATCACGCCTAGACGCTGCGAAAGCAAGCCCATCGCAGCGGAACAATCTGTCCACGAGGCCGATTTGGCGGCAAAGAGCGTGGCTTGCGAGCAGTGAATGGGCGGTCCTTGCAGAATTTTCAGATGGTTCGCGCGCAAGGTCTCGCCGGTCGAAGTGATGTCGGCGACCGCTTCGGCGGTTAGGTTGCGGATCGTGCCCTCTGTCGCGCCCTGACTGTCCACCAATTGGTAATCGGCCACGCCATGCGCGCGCAGATGCTCCCGCACAAGGCGGTGGTATTTCGTAGCAATCCGCAGACGGAAGCCGTGACATGCGCGAAACGCCGCTGCCGCCGCATCCAGATCGTCTAACGTGTCGACATCCACCCATGTCACTGGCACGGCCAAGATAAGGTCAGCATGGCCAAAGCCCATTTGCGCGATCTCGGCCACCGATGCGCGCCAGTCCGGCAACGTCTCGCGCACAAGGTCGGACCCGGTCACGCCCAGATGAATGCGCCCCGCCGCCAATTCGCGCGGGATCTCAGAGGCCGACAGCAGCACAAGTTCCACGCCCTCTACACCTTCAACCGCGCCTGCATATTCGCGCGCGGCCCCGGTGCGTGCCAGCCGCAGGCCGCGATCCGCGAACCAGTCGAAGGTTTGTTCCATCAGCCGCCCCTTGGATGGCACGCCAAGCTTGATGCTCATTGCGCGCCCTCCAACCGCGCCAGCATGTCGGGCCGGATCACACCGCCCACCGCCGGAATGGCGCGGCCCTGCCCTAGCAAAGCGGTCAGCGCATCATAGCGCCCGCCGGTGGCCACGGGCGGCATATCATCGCGCGCGATGAAGCCGAAGACGAAGCCATCGTAATATTCCATGTTGGTGCGCCCGAAGCTGGCCTCGAAGGGCAAGGTTTCGGTGTTTATCCCCTTGTCATCCAGCGCGTCCAGTCGCGCCTCCAGCCGGTCGAGCGCCGGGGTAATCGCGGCCCAGCCCATGCCGCGCATTTGCGCAAGGGCGTCACGCGCGGATGCGGCAAGTTGCAAAAGCGCCTCCAGCGCCTGAGCCTGATCCTCGGGGATGGGGGCAGCACCCGCACCGTCCAGAAGGGCGACCACGCGCGCGGCGATCTCCTCCTCCCCGCGCAGACCCAGATGCGGACCAGCTTGCTCGATCAACTCCGCCACCGGCGCCGCGCGCAGCTTTGCAACCAGCGCCGCACGGTGGGCGGCCAGCGGCCCCTGCCCGCGCATCCGCTCCAGCAGCGCGCGGAAGCGTTTGGGCCGCCAGACATGGCGCAAAAGTGCCGCGCGCCGCCGCTCAGACGTGGAAAGCCCCGCCACGGCGGCTGTAATCAGCCCCATATCGCCAGTCACGGGGCGCAGCTTGTAGCCCTCCAACAAGCGCGCAAACAGCGCGAACACCTCTGCATCCGCCTGAGCTTCCATATCGCGGGCAAACACCTCGTAGCCCACTTGCAGATATTCCCGCGCGCGGCTGGCCGATTGCTT
>CAYNWX010000186.1:0-4588 GCA_964401005.1 uncultured Natronohydrobacter sp. | reverse complement strand
GCATATCTCGACCACGCATGGCTTGGTCAATGCGGTGGGGCTGTGCCTGCACACATGGACCGTGCCGGGCGACGGGGTGATGTTGTTCACGCCGGTCTATCATGCCTTCGCGCGGGTTATCCATGCGGCGGGGCGCAAGGTGCTCGAATGCCCGATGGTGGAAACCGATGGCCTCTATCAGATGGATCTAGACGCCGCCGAAGCCTTGGTCGATGACAACACCCGCCTGGTTATTCTGTGCTCGCCGCATAACCCCGGCGGGCGGGTCTGGACGGTGGACGAATTGCGCGCCGTGGCTGACTTTTGCGCGCGCCATGATCTGCTGTTGGTCTCGGACGAGATTCACCACGATCTTGTTATGCCCGGCCATAAACACACCGTCATGCCCTTGGCCGCGCCCGAACACATGGACCGAGTGGTGATGCTGACAGCACCCTCCAAAACCTTCAACATTGCCGGCACGCATTGTGGGCAAGTGATTATCCCCGACGACCGCTTGCGCGCCCAATTTGCCGCCAACCTTGGCGCATTGGGCATTTCGCCCAACAGCTTTGGCTTGCACGCGGTTGCAGCGGCCTATTCACCGCACGGGGCCGAATGGCTGGATGCGCTGCGCGCCTATCTGGACGAAAATCGCCGCCTGTTCGATGCGGGCGTGAACGCCATTCCGGGGCTGCGGTCCATGCCGTTGCAAGCGACCTATCTGGCATGGGTCGATTTTTCGGGCACGGGCATGGATATGGCGGAATTCACCGCCCGGGTCGAGCAAGACGCGAAGATTGCCGCCAATCACGGGCCGAGTTTTGGCATCGGCGGCGCAAGCTGGCTGCGCTTCAACCTTGGCGCGCCGCGCTCGGTGATCGAGGATGCGGTGGCGCGGTTGCAGCGCGCGTTCAGCGATCTGCAATAGCGGCCCGCACCCGCCCCGGTACCCGCGCCGGGGGCTCTCGCCTTACCCCGACATATCCGATCCTGAAACAAGAGGCCCCGGCGCGAAGGCCGGGGCGCGTTGTCTTGGTATTTGGCCGGGATCAGCCCATCAACTGGCCCGTTTCGGGAACCCAGCGGAACTCTGCCCCGTCGGTTCCGGTATCGACATAGCCGACCGCCGGAAAGGGCATGTGATAGCCAATTGCCGGAATGCGGTCGGCGGCGATCATGCCCAGCACGTTGCGGCGGCTGGCGGCAGCTTGCGCCTTGTCGGCATCGAAGCGCACTTCCCAATCGGGGCGCGCCAGCGACCATACGGGATGGTTTGCCAAGTCGGCGAAGATCACCAGCCCCGCGCCGTCGCTGTCCAAACGGTAAACCATGTGGCCCGGTGTGTGGCCGGGGGCCGCCATGCCGGTAATGCCCGACACCACGTCGCCGCCATCGCCGATAAAGCTCATCATTTCGGCCATGGGGCGCACATTGGCGTCAAAACCTTCGTTGCCCGCAGCGGCCCAATGGTCGAATTCCGCCTGCCCGGCGACATAGCGCGCATTGGGGAAGGTGGCGGCCCCATCGGTCATCATGCCGCCGATATGGTCGCCATGCATATGCGTCAGCACCACGATGTCGATCTGGTCAGGCGTGTAGCCCGCGCTGGCCAAGGCTTCGGTTATCGCAGGCCCGTTCAGACCGGTGTCGAACAGCACCAGTTCGGACCCGGTATTGACTACTGTCGGCGTGAAGAAAAACTGCGACACATCCGTGGACAGGAAATTCGCGCGGCTGACCGCGGCGAATTCCTCGGCTGGCACGTTCATCCCGAAAATCCCTTGCGGGTTTTCGCGCGGGGCGGTGCCCGCAAGAATGGTCGTTACCTCGAAACCGCCGATCATGAAACGGCGGTGGCGGGCGAAGCTTGCGCCCATCATCGGGGCTTCGGCAAATGCGGCGCGGGGCTTGGCCAAGCCAGCCAGCGGCAGGGCAGCGCCTGTGGCCATTAGGGTGCGGCGGGTGAGGTTGGTCATGTCGTCTCCTCCAAAGGTGGGTTGCGTTGCGCCATGACATAACGCCGCATTGCAAAAGTCCTGTCACGCTCGCGTGATCTGCCGAAAGTTCAACCTATGGGCATTTTCCGGCTTCTGGGGTTTGCGTGCAGGTGCTACCACACTGCATAAGCCGACGGGAGTTCACATGTTCCAGCCGCAAATGTTCCACGAAACCCGGTCAGAAGTGATGCACGATCTGATGCGCGCGCATCCGTTTGCGGCGTTGGTCACGGATGCTTTGGGTCAGATCACCGCCGATCATGTACCCTTAGTCTTGCATCCCGGCACGGGCGAGCATGGCGCGTTGCAAGGCCATATCGCCCATGGCAACCCGCTCTTTCGCAACGCGACCGGGCCAATCCCGGCGCTGGCGATCTTTCAGGGGCCGCAAGGCTATGTCACGCCGTCTTGGTATCCGTCCAAACAGGAGCATGGCAAGGTCGTGCCAACTTGGAATTACGTTATCGTGCATGCGCGGGGCATCTTGCGGTTCCAGCAAGACCCGGATTGGCTGATGCAGCATTTGCATGACCTGACACATGCGCATGAAAGCCACCGCCCGGTGCCGTGGCAGGTTTCTGACGCGCCGGCGGACTTCATGCAGCGGCAATTGCGCGGGCTGGTCGGGTTCGAGTTGACAATCACGGAACTGTCGGGCGTCTGGAAGGTGAGCCAGAACAAAGCTGCGGCGGACCTTGCGGGCGTGCGCGACGGGCTAAATGCCGAAGGGCGGGCCGATCTGTCGCAACTTGTGGCCGATCGCGCGCGCGAGCATTGAAAAGGACCAATCCATGCCAACCTTGTTGTCCGTCAACCTGAACGTGGCCGCCTTACTGCGCAACCGGCGCGATCATCCTTGGCCCAGCGTGGTGGGTTTGGGGCGTATCGCGCTGGCCGCCGGGGCGGGAGGGCTGACCGTGCATCCGCGCCCGGACGAACGCCACACCCGAGCCAGCGATGTGCATGATCTGCGCGCGTTGATCGACAGCGAATTCCCCGACCGCGAATTGAATGTCGAAGGCTACCCCGATGCCCGGTTTCTGGACCTTGCCGCTGCCGTGCGCGCCGAGCAGGTGACGCTTGTGCCGGACGACCCCGCGCAGGCGACCAGCGACCACGGTTGGGATTTCGCAAAAGATGGTGCTTGGCTGTCCGAGATCGTGGCTGGATTGAAGGCGCGCGGCCAGCGCGTTTCGCTGTTTGCCGACCCGGATGCCAGCCAGATGCAGGCCGCCGCCGCCACCGGCACAGACCGGGTGGAGCTATATACAGGCCCCTACGGTGCCGCGCATTCCGACCCGGCGGCCTGCGCGCGCGCCCTGAGCGATCTGGCACAGGCGGCGACCGTAGCCGAGCGCCTTGGATTGGCGGTGAATGCAGGCCATGATCTGACCGTGCCGAACACGGCGGTTCTGGTGGCGCATGTGCCGCAGATTGCCGAAGTGTCCATCGGGCATGCGCTGTTTTGCGATGCGCTGACCTACGGCATGGACGCGACCGTGCGGCGCTACCTTGTGGCCTGCAACGGGACGGCGCCCGACCAAGCTTAAGCCCTGCACAAGCCCTGCGCATTCGTGCAGGTTGGCCCCGGCCCTTTTGCGCCTTAGCTGTTGAGCAACGGGAAAAGGAGCAAGTAATGGGCATTCTGATCGACGGTAAATGGTCCGACCAATGGTATGACACTTCGAGCACCGGCGGCGCGTTCCAGCGCGATACCTCGCGGTTTCGCAACTGGATCACACCGGATGGCAGCGCCGGGCCGACCGGCGAGGGCGGGTTCAAAGCCGAAGCCGGGCGGTATCATCTGTATGTGTCCTATGCCTGCCCATGGGCGCATCGCGCGCTGATCTTCCGCGCGCTGAAGGGCTTGGAAGACCTGATTGACGTGTCGGTCGTGCATCCCGACATGCTGGATGATGGCTGGAGCTTTGCCAGTGATTTCCACGGCGCAACCGGCGATCGTTTGTTGCAAAGCGGCCATATCCGCGACATCTATATCCGTGCAGATCCCAAAGTGTCGGGCCGGGCGACTGTCCCGGTGCTGTGGGATAAGGTGCAGGGCAAGATCGTCTCGAACGAAAGTGCAGAGATCATCCGCATGTTCAACACAGCCTTCAACGCGATCACCGGTAATACAGAGGACTATTACCCCGAAAACCTGCGCACCGAGATTGATGTGGTGAACGACCGCGTTTACGACACGCTGAACAACGGTGTCTACAAATCCGGCTTTGCCAGCACGCAAGAGGCTTATGAAGAAGCCGTCTACCCGTTATTCGACACGCTCGATTGGCTGGACGACCGGCTGTCACGCCAAGCCTATGTGGCAGGCGACCGCCTGACCGAAGCCGATTGGCGTTTGTTCCCGACGCTGGTGCGCTTCGATCTGGTTTATCACACGCATTTCAAATGCAACCGCGCGCGGATCGTGGATTACCCGGCGCTCTGGGCCTATACGCGAGAGCTATATCAACATCCCGGCGTGGCACAGACAGTGCATTTCGACCACATCGTGCGGCACTACCACTACAGCCACGACACGATCAATCCGAACCGGATTATCCCGATTAATCCGCAGCCTGATTTCTCTGCACCGCACCCAAGACATG
>CAYNWX010000185.1:0-6139 GCA_964401005.1 uncultured Natronohydrobacter sp. | reverse complement strand
CCCTCTGCGGCAAGAACTGTCCCAGAAGCATCAACAATTACCGCCCCCACGGGCACTTCGCCCCGTGCGGCAGCCTTGCGCGCCTCCTCCAGCGCCAATGGCATGTAGCTGCGAAATTGGCTCATGGCTTTCCATTTGCCCTCAACGCATGAAAAAACAAGCCTCTTCATCCTTGCACAAATATCCTGGGGGAGTCGCGGCACGACCGCGACGGGGGCAAAGCCCCCCGAAACATGGGCTTGGCGCGTCAGCGCCTCCGCCAGATTTGATAAGTATCGCAGCCAACCCGGTCAAACCCCACAAGGTCAAAACGCGGCGCATCAGCCAGATGCGCCAACCCCAACGCGCCCATGCCCGGCACCCCGTCAGCCCCGATCAGTTTGCCCGCCGTGAACACCACCAGCTCATCGACCACACCCGCGCCCAACAGGCTGGCGGCAAGCGCGCCACCGCCTTCGCAGAAAACCCGCGTGATGCCTTCATCGGCCAGCGCTGCCAGCATCGCGCGCGAGTCCAGCGCATCGCCCCTGACGGCGCATCCGATCAAACGCGCAGCTTTCGCGGCCCAGGCGTCGGGCACTCTCAGGCCTTCAGCATGCAACAGCCAGACCGGCACATCGCGCGCCGTGCGCCCCAGACGGCTCTCCGGGTCCAGATCAAGCCCGCGGCTGGCCACCACCCGCACCGGCTGATGTGCTACGCCCAGATCGCGCACGGTCAGGTCGGGGTCATCGGCCCGTGCCGTGCCGCCCCCTACCAGAACCGCGTCGTGGCGCGCGCGCAGTGCATGCACGGCGCGCCGCGCCTCTGCCCCGGTGATCCAGCGGCTTTCCCCGCTGGCAGTGGCGATGCGCCCATCCAGTGTTTGGGCAAACTTCAGCGTCACCCAAGGTCGCCCTTCGGTTACACGCAAGAAGAAACCCGCATTGACCAAGGCTGCGGCCTCGGTTTCGACCCCTTCTTCCACCATCACGCCCGCCGCGCGCAACCGCGCATGTCCTTGACCCGACACGCGTGGATCAGGGTCGGTCAGGGCGGTAACAACGCGCACAACACCCGCCGCGATCAAAGCATCGCAGCAAGGCGGGGTGCGGCCATGATGAGCACAAGGTTCCAAGCTGACATAGGCGGTGGCATCCTGAGCATCGCAGCTTGCAAGCGCCATAGCCTCCGCATGGGGTCGGCCACCCGGCTGTGTCCAGCCGCGCGCCAAGATGCGCCCATCCCGAACGATCACGCAACCCACAGCGGGGTTTGGCCAGACCCGCCCCAAACCGCGCGCGCCCAAGGCAATCGCCAGCCGCATGAAACGGCGGTCTGCGGCGCTGCCCAAGGCTTACTCCGCGTCTTTCGGGTCCGGCCGCAATTCCGAGACGAATTTATCAAAATCGTCCGCTTCCTGGAAATTCTTGTAAACGGACGCGAAGCGCACATAGGCGACGGTATCAATTCGTGCGAGTGTTTCCATCACGATCTCGCCAATCATCTTCGACGGGATGTCGCTATCGCCCAAGCTTTCCAACCGCCGCACGATGCCGCTGATCATCTGGTCTACGCGTTCGTGTTCTATATTACGCTTTTGCAGCGCGATACGAACAGAACGTTCCAGCTTCTCACGGTCAAAGGCTTCGCGCCGCCCATTCGATTTTACGACGACCAGATCACGCAATTGCACACGCTCATAAGTCGTAAAGCGCCCCCCACAAGCCGGACAAAACCGGCGACGACGGATCGCGCCGTGGTCCTCTGCGGGACGGGAATCTTTCACTTGCGTGTCGGTATTGCCGCAAAAGGGACAGCGCATCAGCAGCCTCGGGGGTTGGTCTTGGTTTGCCCCAAGGACTATACAAGACGCCAAGGCTTTGGGTAGGGCATAATCGCGCCCACCACATCATGCGGGCGCGCCTGTGGCATGAGAGACTCAGCGCACCACGATCACGCGGGTCTGATCCATCCCTTCTTCGCGCACCATGTCGAACAGAATGCTGGCATTGGCCGGGTCCAGCCGAACACACCCGGCCGAAGCGGGGCGACCCAAGCGGCTGATTTGATCGGTGCCGTGTATTGCGTAATCCCCCGAATAGAAAATCGCATAGGGCATCGGCGCATTGTTATAACGGCTGGACCGATGGTATTTCGACAAAAGCTGCGGCCGCCACGTGCCAGTGGGCGTAATCTTGCCGGAACGTGCGGTCGAAACGGGCCATTCATGGATCAATGTGCCATGGTGATAGACATACATCCGTTGCTCAGAGATGCTGACGCGCGCCACCACGCGGTCGGCCAAAGCCTCTTGGGCAAACAACAGTGACGCGGCCAAAACCAAGAAAAACTTTTGCATGTCCTATCCCCCCGGAAATACACTGCAATTATAAGTTGGTTTCCTTGCGACAATCTGGCCCGATGCGCGCGGCGCGAGTCAAGCAAACTTTGCGCATTTCAGCTTGAAAAGCCGGGGCGAGAATGCCATTTGCCCGCCATGGAACAAAACAAAATCGCACTTGTCACGGGCGCCTCTCGCGGGATTGGGGCGGCGCTGTCGGAAGAGCTGGCCGCCCGCGGCTGGCACGTTGTGGCTGTCGCACGCACGCTTGTCGCGCTGGAAGAGCTGGACGACCGCATCAAGGCGCGCGGTGGGTCCGCCACATTGGCCGCGATGGACGTGACTGTAGATGACGCCATGCGCCATCTGTGCCGCGATATCCACGACCGCTGGGGCAGCGTTGGGCTATGGGTGCACAGCGCCATTCAGGCGCCGCCCCTGTCGCCTGCGGGTCACATCGCGATCAAAGAATGGGACAAGGCGCTGGCGGTGAATGCGCGCGCCACAGGCGTTTTGATCCCGATGGTTGCGCCGTTGCTCGCCGCCAGCCCGGACAAGGGCACGGCGCTGTTCTTGGCAGACCCTGCGGCAGAGACACGCTTTCACAGCTGTTACGGCGCGACCAAACTGGCACAAATGGCGCTGGCACGCGCTTGGGCCGAAGAAAGCGTCAAGACCGGCCCGCGCGTGATGATCGAGACTTGCGCGCCCATGCCCACCGCCTTGCGCGCACGCTTCCATCCCGGCGAAAACCGCGACATGCTCACCCCTTGCGCGTTGGAAGCCGCGCGCTTGGCCGATTTGCTCGCTTAACCGGCTTCGGCCTGCACGGCTTGGCGCGCAAGCGCCGAGTCGCGGTCGGCCATGCCCAGAAGGTTGCTGGCCAGCCGCATGAATCCGTCTTCCTCGAAATCGCGCGTCTCATCCGCTAAAACCACGCGCCAGAGGTCTTGCAGATAGCCCATCCGGTCCTCGTGCGGTATTTCGTCCTTGATGATCTTGGTCAGATGCACCGTGTCGCCTGCGCTATGCTCGAACGCCTCGGCTTGCGCCAGCAGTTCTGCATCGCCATAGCGGCGGGTCAATATCTCGCGGATCACCGCCACTTCTGCTGCGGCATACTCCCCATCGGTGCGCGCCACGCGCACCAAAAGCGCACCGACGGCCAAGCGACCGTCGGGCTTTGGGGCATCTGACTTGCGAAACAGCCGTCCGATCATGCCACGGGCACCGGCAGCCCCTCGACAACACCCGTTGCGTCGGGGGTGAAGGTCATCGCCAAGCCGTTGATGCAATGGCGCTTTCCGGTCGGTGCCGGGCCGTCGTCGAAGATATGGCCTTGATGCCCACCACAATTTGAGCAATGCACCTCGGTCCTGACCATGAAGAAGCTGCGGTCCGCGCGCGTGCCCACCGCCCCGTCCATGGCCTGCCAAAAGCTGGGCCAGCCGGTGCGGCTGTCGAACTTCGTGTCGGACCGATACAGCGCCTGCCCGCAGCCGGCGCAATTGTAGGTGCCGTCACGCTCTTCTTTCAGAAGCGGCGAGCGTTCGCCCATCAGCGCGTTGGTAAAAGCACGCTCGGTTGCTTCTTCACGCAGAACGGCGAATTGCGCTGGCGTCAGGCGCGCGCGCCATTCCGCTTCTGACAGTTTGAAAGGGAAATTACCCTCGGATGCGCCCGCGCGCGCGCCGTAAAAGGCCAACCCGGTTGCGGCCAGAAATGTGCGTCGGTTCATGAAACCCTCCTGTTCTGAACATACCACCTTTACGAAGGCAGATGGCGATTGGTTTCACATATAGGGTAAAATCATCTCATAGCTTCAACAAGCCCGCGTGATCTGCCATTGTGTCGGGCATGAGTCTGCCCCCCGGTTTCCTCGATGATTTGCGCAATCGCGTCACGATCTCGTCCATCGTTGGGCGCAAGGTCATTTGGGACATGCGCAAATCAAACCAGGCAAAGGGCGATTTCTGGGCGCCCTGCCCGTTCCATCAGGAAAAGTCAGCCTCGTTTCATGTCGATGATCGCAAAGGGTTTTATTACTGCTTCGGGTGCCACGCCAAGGGCGATGCGCTGACCTTCCTGCGCGAGACAGAGAACATGTCCTTCATGGAAGCAGTCGAAACGCTGGCGCGCGAAGCCGGGATGCCCATGCCCGAACGCGACCCGCGCGCGGCTGAAAAAGCCGACCGCCTGTCGGAATTGGCCGAGGTGACGGAAGCGGCGGTTCGCTTCTTTCGCATGCAACTCAACACATCCGCGGCAGCCGGCGCGCGCGATTATCTAAAGGGCCGCGCCTTGGCACAATCGGGGCTGGACCGGTTCGAGATTGGCTATGCTCCCGATGCGCGACAGGCTTTGTGGTCGGCTCTGACCGGCGCGGGCATCGCGGGCGACAAGATTATCGAAGCGGGCCTCTGCGCCATGGCCGATGATGGCGGCGCGCCGTATGACCGGATGCGCGGGCGCATCATTTTTCCCATCCGCGACGGGCGCGGGCGCTGCATCGGCTTCGGTGGTCGCGCCCTTAGTCCAGAGGCGCGGGCGAAATACCTCAACTCGCCCGAAACCCCGTTATTCGACAAAGGCCGCGCGCTGTATAACCTTGGGCCTGCCCGCAGCGCCTGCGGCAAGGGCAAACCCCTGATCGTGGCCGAAGGGTATATGGACGTGATCGCGCTGGTCGAGGCCGGGTTCGAAGGCGCAGTTGCCCCCCTTGGCACCGCCATCACCGAAGACCAATTGCGGCTGATGTGGCGCCTGTCGCCCGAGCCGATCATCGCGCTGGATGGCGACACGGCGGGCCTGCGCGCGGGCTACCGGCTGATTGACTTGGCCTTGCCGCTTCTGGGGCCAGAGCAAGCGCTGCGCTTCTGCCTGCTGCCCGAAAAGATGGACCCCGACGATATTCTGCGCCAAGGCGGGCCCGCAGCCATGACCAAGCTGATCGATGGCGCGGTGCCTCTGGTGCAGCTATTGTGGCAGCGCGAAACGGACGGGCAAGTGTTTGACAGTCCCGAAAAGAGGGCAAGATTAAAGCTAGCTTTGGACAACGCCTGCAACAAAATCGGATTTGGGCCGCTGAAAACGCAATACAGGCACCGCTTGAACACGCTACTGTCAGATTTCTTTTGGAGTTTAGACAAAAAAAAATCTGGCAAATTCGTGCAAAGCAAGCCGACGCGAACGGTTACGGAAAGCTCAAAAAAGTCGCGGCTTGCGATCTTGGTGGACAGCTCGAGTGCAGAGCAGTTGAACGAAGAGCTAAACATCGCTCTTCTAATCTTGAACCCGCGATTGATCGAGTCCGTGTTGCCGCAGCTAGAGCAATTGGATTTAGCGAGCCCGCTGGCCGAACGGGTCAGACAGCTAATTCTGCTGGGCGACTGGCAAGGTGAGGACGTCGACGAACTGCTTGCGCTGTCACATGTTTCAACATCGCCGCTCATTAGGGACAAGGATGTCGAAAAGATTGCTCAGTGCATTTTCTCTTGGACGAAGGGGCGCTTGGCGCGGCAAGGGTTGGAGCTTGAAGAACAAGAAGCCGTCGAGGACGTTAAAGCACTGCCCGACGAACGCGTGACTTGGCGCTTGAGGCAAGCGACCGACGAGCGCAACGAATCAGAGCGCTCGCGCCTGAGTGATTCGACCGATCTTGGCGAAGATCGGGCGGCACTATCGAAGGGATTAGAGCTATTCATCGAATCAAAGCCGTGGATCAAACGAAAAAAGTGACCGATTCGTAACGATAGCGGTGACTTAAGAGACCAAATCTGCACGGCATAACTGGAAAATCCAGCAATCTACCCCTAC
>CAYNWX010000184.1:0-8360 GCA_964401005.1 uncultured Natronohydrobacter sp. | reverse complement strand
TTCCGAGCGGTCATCTGCCGGGCCGGAAATAATCAGCGGCGTGCGCGCTTCGTCAATCAGGATGGAATCAACCTCGTCCACGATGGCAAAAAAATGCGGACGCTGGTTCATATCTTCCAGACGCATCCGCATGTTATCGCGCAGATAATCGAAGCACAACTCGTTATTCGTGGCATAGGTCACATCGGCGGCGTAGGCTTCGGGCTTTTCGTGGTCGGGTTGCTGCGAATAGACAACACCAGTGCGCATGCCCAGCTTGTCGAACACCTTGCCCATCCACGCGCTATCACGCTTGGCAAGGTAGTCGTTCACGGTCACGACGTGCACGCCTTTGCCCGCCAGCGCGTTCAGATAGGCGGGGAAGGTGGCAACCAGCGTCTTGCCCTCGCCCGTTTTCATTTCCGCGATATTGCCTTGGTGCAGGAAGATGCCACCAATCAGCTGCACATCAAACGCGCGCAGGCCCAAAGCCCGGCGCGCGCCCTCGCGACAATTGGCGAAGGCTTCGACCAGCACATCGTCAAGGCTGGCACCTTCGACCACGCGCGCCTTCAACTCTTCGGTCTTGGCAATCAAACCTTCGTCCGACAGCGCCTCGAACTCCGGCTCCAGCGCGTTGATCTGGGCCACCAGCGGGCGGACTGCCTTGACCTTGCGGTCATTCGCCGTGCCAAAGATCTTTTTTGATACTGCACCAAGACCCAGCATGCTCTCTCCACCTCTCGGCGCGCCGCGCGCACCACTGACCAAAACGTCATTGCCGTTGACCGCGCGCCGGGGTTGTCGGCACGCGCAGGCTTCCATAGAAGGGCAGGTGAACCGCACGGCCCCGGCATCGCAGAACCTTGACCGCGATGTAATGGGCGGCCTTTGAATAGTCAACAAAGCGCACCTAGGCTGCGCAGAATGGGAGCACCGATATGGTCAGTTTTTCGAGAACATTGCCTGCTTTCGCCCTTGTGGTCAGCATGGCAGGTGCCGTGACTGCGCAAGATACGCCCCAACCGCCCGCGACCGATACGGTCATCGCCACCGTGAACGGGGTCGATATTACCATTGGCCATGTGTTGCAGGCCCGCACCAGCCTGCCTGAACAATTTCAGCAAATGCCGATGGACAGCCTGTTCGAACCCTTGGTCAACCAATTGATCGACCAGACCGCGCTGATGCAATCGGTCGAGGGCACGCTGTCCACCGCCGACGAAATAGCGCTGGAAAACGGGCGCCGTGATTTCATGGCCAATACCGCTCTGACCCGTGCCGCAGACGCCGCCGCCACCGACGAAGCCGTGACCGAAGCTTATGCGGCCTTCGTCACCGAATTTGACGGGCGCGAACCGACGCCGGAATTCAATGCCTCGCACATCATCGTGGCGACAGAGGAAGAAGCGGCGGCCCTGAAGGCACAATTGGATGAAGGCGCGGATTTCGCGGAATTGGCGCGGGCAAATTCGACCGATGGAGCGGCGGCAAATGGTGGCTCGCTCGGCTGGTTCGGGCTGGGCGCGATGGTGCCAGAGTTTGAACAAGCCGTAACGACCATGGAAGTAGGCGAGGTTGCCGGACCGCTGCAAACGCAATTCGGATGGCACCTTGTGGTCCTGAACGACACCCGCATGTCTACCGCGCCGGCCTTGGAAGAAGTGCGCGAGGCGCTTGTGCAAAACATTCAGCGCGAGGCGGTGGAGGCAGAGATTAGCCGCGCCACCGAAGCCGCTGAAATCACCCGCAACTTAGACGGGATAGACCCTGCCGCGCTGCAAGGTCTAGAGCTTCTGGACGACTAATTGCTTTGCGTGTAACGCTCTGCGCAGACCGCCGGCCCTTCGCGGGCCGGCTTTTTTATGGGGTTCCCGATGGGCAAGAAGAAAAAGCTGAAAGCCAAGGTCAAAACACTTAAGGCCGCATTGGCAGCGTTGATGGAAAAACCGTCCGCGCAGATCTCGCCTCTTGCGCCAGAGACGTTTCCAGACTTGCCCATCATTCGCGGCGCGCGCTTTGCCACCGCCATGGCCGGGGTACGCTATGCTGGTCGGGCAGATGTCATGCTGGCGCATCTTGCACCCGGCACGGTCGTCGCGGGGACGTTCACGCGGTCGGATACGCGGTCTGCGTCGGTTCTGGACGCGCAATCCAAGATTATGGGCGATGGGCCGGAAGGTGCCGCAATCCTTGTCAACTCCGGCAATTCCAACGCCTTCACAGGGGCCGCGGGCGTTGCGTCAGTGCAAGCGATTACCGAAGCCGTTGCTGAACGGTTAGGCCTGCCGCAATGGCGGGTCTTCACGGCCTCGACCGGGGTAATTGGTGAAAAGCTGCCGCATGAGCGCATCACCGCAGTTCTGGATGGGCTGGCAGGTGCTTTGTCCGAAGACGCATTGCCAGACGCTGCCCGCGCCATCATGACTACAGATACCTACCCTAAAGGAGCGGCAGCTACCGTCATGATCGGGGGCCAGCCAGTTCAGATCGCCGGGATTGCCAAAGGGTCTGGCATGATCGCACCCGATATGGCGACTATGTTGGTCTATATTTTCACCGACGCCAAGGTCACGCTGCCCGCGCTCCAAACCATCGTCTCACGCGGGTGCGATGCCAGCTTCAACTGCATCACGGTCGATAGCGATACGTCGACCTCCGACATGCTGCTGGTAGCCGCGACTGGGGCCAGCGACGCACCGCTGATCGACTATGCATTCAGCGACGACGGGCGCGCTTTGGCACAGGCGCTGGACGGCGTCTTGCTGGACCTGGCGCATCAGGTGGTGCGCGACGGAGAAGGGGCAACGAAATTCGTTGAAGTGGCCGTTACCGGCGCGCGCTCTGACGCTGATGCCCGCCGCGTCGCGATGTCGGTTGCCAACTCGCCTTTGGTAAAAACTGCCATCGCGGGGGAAGATCCGAATTGGGGTCGGGTGGTCATGGCCATCGGGAAATCCGGCGCAGAGGCCGACCGTGACCGTCTGTCCATTCGCTTTGGCCCGCATCTGGTTGCTCAGAATGGTGAAGTTGCGCCCAGCTATACCGAAGAAATCGGCGCGACCTACATGCAAGGGGAGAACTTGGTCATCGGGATAGACCTACGCTTGGGTTTTGGCGCAGCCAAAGTCTGGACCTGCGATCTGACCGACCGCTACATCGAAATCAACGCAGATTATCGCTCGTGAAAGTGGTTCTTGTTTCGGCTGTTGCCTTGATTGACCCGGACGGGCGCGTGCTTTTGGCCCAGCGCCCGACCGGCAAATCCATGGCGGGCCTCTGGGAATTTCCCGGCGGCAAAGTCGAACCCGGAGAGACGCCAGAGACCGCCCTGATCCGAGAGCTGCACGAGGAACTTGGCATAGAAACCTGGGGTTCCTGCTTGGCCCCCCTGACCTTCGCCAGCCACGGCTATGATGATTTTCATCTGCTGATGCCGCTATTCGCCTGCCGCAAATGGGCGGGTCAGCCGCAATCGCGCGAATCACAAGCGTTGAAATGGGTGCGGCCGGAGCATTTGCGCGACTACCCAATGCCCGCCGCGGACATTCCGCTTATCCCCATCCTGCGCGACTGGCTTTAGGGCCATTTTAGCTCTGGAAACAATTGAGGTGAAAGCGCCGTATTGTCCGGAATTCAAACAAACGACTCCCGGCCAACGCGATAAAGTGGCACGAATTTGTCAGAAACCGGGTCTGCTTGCTTGGCGTGGCAACGCTTCTTGATACTCTTTACGTAACTCGACAGGACATATCATGCTCGCTACAATCCGCATCGGAAAGCACATTCAGGCCCAAGGGCCGGTTGTAAAGCGGTTGGGCAACGGCATGATCGTCATTCGGGTCGGCCAGAAGGTGCTGGCTGGCCGCCCGATCTCCAAGCGCGTCGCCTGAACACCGCCGCGCGGTTTCTACTCATAAGGCCCTGACCGGGAACGGTCAGGGCCTTGTAACATCCAAAATCTCAGTCGATTTCGCGCGCCTCATCCACCAGCATGATTGGAATGCCATTACGGATAGGGAAGGCCAGATGCGCGGGGCGCGAGATAAGCTCCTGCGCGGCGGCATCATAGCGCAACTGGGCCTTGGTCACGGGGCAGACCAGCGCTTCCAGCATATGGCGGTCAAAGGCGCGGTCCGACACGCTCATTGAATAGCCTCGCCCTCACCGCCATGCAGGGCAAATTCCATCAGAGTGACAAGCGTTTCGCGGCGCGTGCTGAGCGAGGGCGCTTCCAGAAGTGCTTGCTTTTCGTGCGGATCGAACGGGCACAGCATGGACAGCGAGTTGATCAGAAGTTCATCCTCTGCCTCTTTCAAGCTGCTCCAATCGGTTGACAGGTCGTGATGCTGAAAAAACCGCTCCAGCAACACAAAGAACCCGTCCCGGTCAAAACCTCCATCCCGTTCTGCAGGGCCGCAATCGCGCGCGAAATCGGCCCATTCCACTTCCGCCCGCCGATAGGGCGTGAACCCCGAAACCTCTTGCCGGATGCGGAACCGTGACACGCCGGTAAGCGTGATCATGTAGCGCCCGTCCTCGGTTTCCGAGAAAGCGGTCAACCGACCGGCACAACCTATCATATGCCATCGATCCGCGCCATCGGGCGCAGAGCGCGGCTGCACCATGCCAATCAGCCGATGCGGCGTTTTCATCGCATCTTCCAGCATGGCGATGTAGCGCGGCTCGAATATATGCAGGGGAAGCCGGGCGCGCGGCAACAGCAGCGCACCCGGCAAGGGAAAGACCGGTATAAGGTCTGGGAAATCTTTGATCCGCGTCATGAGCGGTAACCTAACCCGATCCGGGCTTCAGGCAAATATCATCGACGACAGCTTCCGCCGCCCTTTGGCCGCCAGCGGGTCATTGGGCTTAAGCGCATCAAAAATCGTGAACAACTGAGTTTTTGCAGCACCGTCATTCCAGTCACGGTCGCGGCGGAACAGGTCCAGAAGCGTGTCAATCGCCTCTTCCACGCGGCCTGCTGCGTAAAGCGCCTGTGCCAGATCGAACCGGGCTTGGTGGTCATCCGGGTTCGCCTCTACCGCCGCGCGCAATTCGTCAACCGGGCCAGCATTTGCGGCTTGCTGCGCCAAGGCCAGCTTGGCACGGGCGGCATCCACCTCGGGGGCGCTGGCAATGGCGACAGGCACATTGGCAATCAGCGCTTCGGCCTGATCAAGATTGCCCGCCGCGATGTTAGCACGGGCCAGACCACCAAAAGCGCGCGCATTCTCGGGTTCTTCCGCCAGAACAGCCGCGAAAACCTGTGCCGCATCAATCGCGGCACCGTCGTCAAGCATTTGGTCGGCTTCATCCAGGGCCGCACCCAGCCCATCATCCCCCGCCATTGCAGCCAGCTTGCCCACGAATTCCTTCAGGGCAGAGGCAGGCTGCGCGCCCTGAAAGCCATCTACCGGCTGCCCCTGAAAGAACGCGTAAACGGTCGGGATGGATTGCACCCGCAATTGCCCTGCTACGGCCTGATTCTCATCCACGTTCACCTTGACCATGCGCACCTTGCCGCGCGCGGCTTTGACCTCTGCCTCCAGAGCCGGGCCAAGCGTTTTGCACGGCCCGCACCAGGGTGCCCAGAAATCGACGATGACCGGCACGTCGCGGCTGGCCTCGATCACATCGGCCATGAAGCTCTGGTCGGTCGTGTCCTTGATGATGTCGTCGCCCGCGGCGCTTTGCCCAAATTCCAGCATCTTGGTCCTCTTGATCCGAAAAATTCGCGTTGTGATATATATGGGCTCACCCGTCCCGAAACGAAAGGGCGCCTACAGGTCGAAACTGGCAAAAACCGGCGCGTGGTCCGACGGCTGCTCCCACCCGCGTGCGGCGCGCATCACGCGCGACCCATGGCCCGCTGCCGCTATGTCACCACTGGCCCAGATATGGTCCAGCCGGCGGCCCTTGTCGGCGGCATCCCAATCGGGCGAACGGTAGGACCACCACGAATAAAGCTGCCCTTCGGGGATATCGGCACGGGTCACATCCACCCAACCGCCCGCCTCTTGCACGTTACCCAAGTGTTCCACCTCAATCGGCGTGTGCGAGACGACCTTCAAAAGCTGCTTATGCGACCAGACATCATCCTCGCGCGGGGCAATGTTCAGATCGCCCACAAGGATGGACCGTGTAGGCCGGTTCATCCCGAAATGGTCGCGCATCTCTGTCAGCGTATCCAGCTTGTGCCCGAATTTGTCGTTCACCGCGCGGTCGGGCACGTCGCCGCCTGCGGGAATGTAGCAATTATGGATGGTCACACCGTTTTCCAGCGTAGCCGCGACATGGCGCGCGTCGCCCTTTCCGCACCAATCAATATGCCCTGCATCCTGCAACGGAATGCGCGACAATATGGCCACGCCGTTATACCCCTTCTGCCCGCGCGCAGCGCAATGGCCATAACCCATCGCGGCAAACAGCTCGAACGGAATCTTCTCGACCGGGGATTTGCATTCTTGCAGGCAGAGCACATCGGGTGCTTCGTCGCGCAGCAGCTTCTGCACCAGCCCCGCGCGCAGACGGACAGAGTTGATGTTCCATGTGGCAAGCGTGAAGGGCATACGAGTCTCTCCTTTTGAGCCCTTACATGCACGCGCCAACCCAAGGCGGCAAGGGTGTGCATCGATACATCTGGACAAGCGCGCCCGGTTTCTGATTTGATCGCTGGAACGGTTTCGCGCCACGGCACCCGCGCGAAATGCGATAAGGGAGGACGAGGGATGCCAAACCAGCCAGCACCGGACCTGTCGCCACAGGTCTCAGACGAGGTCCGCAAAACCACCTGCTACATGTGCGCCTGCCGCTGCGGGATTAATGTGCACATGAAGGGCGGTAAGGTCGCCTATATCGAAGGTAACCGCGACCACCCGGTCAATAAGGGTGTTCTATGTGCCAAGGGCAGCGCCGGGATCATGCAGCACAATTCGCCTGCCCGGTTGCGCGCACCGCTCAAACGCGTCGGCCCGCGCGGGTCGGGCAAGTTCCGAGAGATTACTTGGGACGAAGCCCTGCAAACCGCCTTGGACTGGCTGAAACCCCTGCGCGACACCGCCCCCGAAAAACTGGCGTTCTTCACCGGGCGCGACCAGTCGCAGTCTTTCACCGGCTGGTGGGCGCAGGCCTTCGGCACGCCCAACTGGGCCGCGCATGGCGGCTTTTGCAGCGTGAACATGGCGGCGGCGGGCATCTACACCATGGGCGGCGCGTTCTGGGAGTTCGGCCAGCCTGATTGGGACCGCACCAAGCTGTTCATCTTGTTCGGCGTGGCCGAAGACCATGACAGCAACCCCATCAAGATGGGGCTGGGCAAGCTGAAGGCGCGTGGCGCGCGGGTGATCGGGGTTAACCCCATTCGGTCGGGCTATAACGCCATTGCCGATGATTGGGTCAGCATCACACCGGGTACGGATGGCCTGTTCATCCTGTCGCTGGTGCATGAGCTGCTGCGCGCGGGCAAGATCGACCTTGGGTATCTGGTGCGCTACACGAACGCACCCTACCTGGTGAATGCGGCGGACGGGCCGGAAAAGGGGCTGTTCCTGCGCGATGACGCGGGAAAACCGATGGTGCGCGACCGGAGCACGGGGCAGGCCGTGGCTTGGGACACGCCCGGCATTTCCCCCGACCTTGGCGCGGGGGTCGAGATTGACGGCGTCACGCATCTGCCCGTTTTCCGCCACTTGGCCGACCGCTACCTGTCGGACGATTATGCGCCAGATGCGGTGTCAGAGCGGTGCGGCATTCCCGCCACCCGTATCCGCGCCATTGCCGCAGAAATCGCGCGCGTCGCATTCGAAGAAGAGATCACCATCAACCAGCCCTGGACCGATTTCCGCGGGGTCAAGCACGACAAGATGATCGGTCGCCCCGTGGCCATGCACGCCATGCGCGGAATCTCGGCGCATTCCAACGGCTTCCAGACCGCCCGCGCGCTGCATATGCTGCAAATCCTGATCGGGTCGGTCGAGACACCGGGCGGCTTTCGCTTCAAACCGCCCTACCCCAAACCGCCAGAGGCACATCCCCGCCCCCATGCGGGCCACGCGCCGGGCCAACCGCTGGATGGGCCGCATCTGGGCTATCCGCTGGGGCCAGAGCATTTGCTGCTGGATGACCAAGGCAACCCCAAACGCATCGACAAAGCGTTCTCATGGGACGCACCTTTGTCCGCGCATGGCCTGATGCATATGGTCATCAGCAACGCCCATGCGTGCGATCCCTACCCTATCGACACGCTGTTCCTGTATATGGCGAACATGGCGTGGAACTCATCCATGAACACCAGCGCGGTCATGGACATGCTGACCGACCAGAACGACGACGGCAGCTATAAAATCCCGCGCATCATCTATTCAGATGCCTACGCTTCC
>CAYNWX010000183.1:0-2936 GCA_964401005.1 uncultured Natronohydrobacter sp. | reverse complement strand
CTGCATGAAATAGGCGGTCATGGACAGGAAGACGAAGAACGTGAAATGCCGCGCGCGGGTATCGGCCCAGATATCGGCAATCCCGTCGCGGAAGCTTTGTGGCGCGGGGGCGGGGCGCGCGATGACGCGGCGTTCAATACCCCAGACGGCCAGAATGGTCAGCGCCACGGCCCCTGCACAGATGATAGAGACGACCACCAACAGCCGCGCATGGCTGTAGGGGTCCAGAAACTTGCCGGCCGTGATGGCCGTGATCGCAATGCCCGCGATCATCATCAGCCATGTGATCGTGGCAGCAGCCGGACGGCGGCGTTCGGCGGTCGCGGTGGCCAACAACGCCAAAAGCGAAGTGCCGGATGCGCCAACGCCCAAGCCGATCACCGCATAGGCCACGACCGACACGGCCAGCCCCAGCGCCAGATTGCTTTCTAAAAGCGGAATGGCCAATGTCGCCCCGACACCACCCAGCGCCAAAAGCGCCATGCCCGCGATGATCCAGCGGGTGCGATTGCCACCTTGGTCGGCCAGATGGCCCCATTGCGGCCGGGTGATCTGCACGCCGTAATGCAGCGCGACCAGCGCACCGGGCAACACCACGGGCAGCCCCAGTTCAACCACCATAAGGCGGTTGAGGGTGGATGTCATCAACACCACAATCGCGCCCAGCGCGGCCTGCACCAACCCAAGGCGGAAAATTTGTAGCCAAGACAGCGTCATACGGGCAATCCTTGAAGTGCGAACGCAGCCACCATCATGCCCAGGACATAGGGGCCAACGCCGGTGCCGTTGAACCATGGCGCAAGCCGCGCGGGGTCGCTGCGCCAGCGCCCCAGCGCCCAGATCTGCACGCCAATGCCAAGCGCAATAGCCGCGGCATGCAGCGGTTTGCCCCAGATGACCAGCAGGCAGACAACAACCAGTTGCGCCAGGACCATCACCGTGCCCGCAACAGTGGCGGCATTTACCGGGCCAAGCGTGACCGGCAAAGAACGCAGGCCCATCTGGCGGTCGCCTTCTATCGCCTTGAAATCATTGATCGTCATGATGCCATGCGCGCCAAGACCATAGAGCACGGCCACGGCGACAATCTCGAACCTTGGAGCGCCTGCGGCTATCACGGCGGCACCGGTGAACCAAGGCAGGGCTTCGTAGCTCAGGCCCACAAGCCCCGGCCCCCACCAGCCCGAACGCTTCGCGCGTATGGGTTCGACCGAATAGGCCCAAGCGGCCAGAACGCCCACAACGGTTGCGCCAAAACCCCATGGCCCCAGCAGCCAGCCGACGCCTAGGGACAAAAGGCTCATCGCCAGCGCGATATAAAGCCCCCAACGGCCCGGAATACGGCCCGATGGGATGGGGCGGTCGGGTTCGTTGATGGCGTCGACATGGCGGTCGCACCAGTCATTCGCAGCCTGCGACATGCCGCAAACGATGGGACCGGCCAGCAGCACACCCAGCACCACCAGCGCCCAGTTCTCCGGCCAGACGCCTACCGAGATAATGCCACAAAGATACGCCCACATGGGCGGGAACCATGTGATGGGCTTGATCAGCTCCAACATGGCGGCGGGGTGCGGCAGGCGCGCGGGTATACTATTGCTTACACTCATGTGTAAATCTTGCCTGTCAGCTTTGAGTCGCGCAAGTGTAAAGTTCAATTTACACTTGAAAAATGAGCCAAGAGGCCCCGCATCAGGTGCGGGGCGCTATCCGGAAAATGCAGGACGGGTCACCCATTGCGGTGCAGCTTTCCTCGTCCACCTGAACATCAGGCCAGACCAGCGCACCGAACAGGCGTTCAAACACGGCCGCGTGCCATTCACATACCGGATGGTCAAAGGCGTGTTGTGCCAAAGGGTTATCGCGGATTTCGACCCGCAACGGTCCATGCCCGAGAACCCGGAACTGCCCGGATCCAGCAAAGGTCCAAGCATGTTTGCTGATTGCCGTGGCGAGCAGACGTGCGCCCAAGGGTTTGGGCAAGGCCCGGATCAGGACTTGGGCGCCACGTGGGATGCGGTGCGCGAGAATGTAATCCCCCGTCGCCAGCCCTGCCGCGCGCTGAATGGCGGGCGCGCGGTCGGGCAAGAACAGCCGCACGGCATGGTGCAGCCTTGCCACTGCAATTTCGGGCAGCATTCCCGCATCGGGCGGGGGTTCGTCAACGCCAGCGCGGTACAAAAGCGCGCCGCGCAAGCGTTCGCCAATAGCGTCGTCCAACACCGGCAAGTGCTGCAAGATCGCGTTTGGCCCGATCCGTGCCCCGTCATTTGCTAGGGCGATCATGGTCGCTACTCCGCCGGCTCGTGGCGGGTCGCCGTTGCGCCGTTGGGCATTTTGAAGCTTCGCACTTCATCCATTTGCTGAGTGCCACCGCCGCAAGCTTTCATCGCATTGCGCTCCTCGGCCCGCGCCTTGCCTTGGGCGCGTAGCGCGTCGCGGCGTTCTTGCGCCTTGCGCTTCTTGTCGGCGTGGTCTTCCCAATCAGCCATTTGCGCATCGGCAATGGTGCGGGTCATGTCAAAGCCGAAGGTCACGTCATCGCGCGACTTCATGCTGAAATAATCGGTCTTGCCCAGATCGTAGAATTGCCGCTGCACACCCGCTTTCAGAAACGCTTTCAGACAGCCCAGCAGATATTTGCGCCGGTAACCCGTGCCGCGCCACGGGTAATGGAACAGCGCCTTTTTCATGTAGAAGCGCCGGTAATTCTTCAGCACCCCTTCCAGCAGCGCGCCGCGCGTCATGGCTGCGGGCTTCATGATGGGGGTGACGAAGTTATACTTCGAATAGTCGAACACCTCGACCTGATCGCGCAATTCCTGGAATAGCGGTGTGAAGGGCCAAGGCGTATACATGGCCCAGTTGGCCAGATCCGGCTGCCAGTCCCACGCCATCTGGAAGGTTTCCTCAAGCGTCTCGGCGGTCTCATTATC
>CAYNWX010000182.1:0-3777 GCA_964401005.1 uncultured Natronohydrobacter sp. | reverse complement strand
TCGTCCAGAAGCCGCGTGTAGAAGGTGGGCACCCCCATCATCGCGGTGGCCTGCGGCAGATGGGCGATCACCGCATCTGCATCGAACTTCGGCAGGAAGATCAGCGCGCCGCCCGCCAGCACAAGGAAGGGGATCATGGCCATGTTGACGAATTGCCAGCCGGTTTCGGTGGTGCCGCCAGAACAGTTCATCAATGTGCCGGAACTGAGCGAGGCCAAGAACACGCCGCCAAAGACGATCATATCGTTCAGCCCCTGTACGCGCCCGCGCTCTTCGACCGAATGCGCAGCGGTCAGCATGGTCGTGGCCCCGATAAAGCCGAAATTCCAGCCAATGCCCAGAAGGATCAGGGCAATGTAGAACTGCTCCAGCTCGACGCCTGAAATGGCGACGGCCCCGGACATTGCCAGAATAACCAGCCCGGTCGCCACCACGGCGCGCGACCCGAACCGCGCAATCACATGGCCGGTGATGAAAGACGGCGCATACATGGCCAGCACGTGGGCCGAGACGATATTGGCAGCATCGCCCGTATCGAACCCGCAGCCCACAACCGCCAAGGGGGTCGAGGTCATCACAAGGTTCATCAACGCATAAGCCACCGTGCCGCAGATAATGGCCACGGCAATCACCGGGCTAGTCAAAAGCTCGCGGATGGGGCGTCCCCGGTCTGCGCCCTCTTCGGGTTTCAGCGGAGTGGGGATGTCCAGAAAGGACAACAGCACCATACCCGCCACGTTCAACCCGATCACGCCTAGATAGGTTGCCAGAAACGGCACTGCCATCGCATCGGACGTGGCCGAGACCAATTGCGGGCCAAAAATGGCCGACAAAAGCCCGCCCGCCATGACATAGGAAATGGCCTTGGGGCGGAATTCAGGGCTGGCTTGGTCTGCGGCGGCGAAGCGGTAGAACCCGTTTGCCGACATGTAGACGCCCGACAGCAAGCTACCCAGCAGGAAGATCAGGAACGACCCGGCATATAGCCCGTAAGCCGCCAGCATCGCGCCAATGGCCCCGCTGACGCAAGCCAGCCAGAACCCCGCGCGCCGCCCGTAAGCCTGCATGATGGCCGAAAGCGGTGTCGCGGCCAGCATCGACCCCAGCACGATCATCGAAATCGGTAGCGTCGCCCAGCACGGGTTCGGGGCCAGCATCTGACCTGACAGCCCGCCGATGATGAACATCACCGGCAATTGCGCGCCCACCACAGCTTGCGCGGCGACCAGAACGGCCACATTGCGCTTGGCGCGGGTATCACTGGCGGGGGTTGCAATCATATCGGTCATGCGCGCAGGATTAGCGCGGAAATATTCCATTTGGAAGTGGTGTTTTACATGTGCAACGATCCGGCGGCGGTTGGCCGCATCCTGACATCGGACGCCTGCATGGCCGAAGGCTGCGACTGGCTGGCCGAGCGTGAACCACGCTTTGCCCATGCCTTGCGCCTGACCGGTGTGCCGCCCCTGCGCCGCCGCCCGGAAGGGTTCGGGCATCTGCTCGGGGCCATTATCGGCCAACAGGTCAGCACCCATGCCGCCCGCGCCATCTGGGAGCGGATGGAGGCGGCGGGCCTGACCACGCCCGACGCGGTTCTGGCCGCCGATGACGAGGCGTTGCGCGCGCCGGGCCTGTCGCGTCAGAAGATCCGCTACGCGCGGGCGCTGGCCGAAGCCGGGATCGACTTTGACGCGCTGCGCGCCGCCCCCGATACAGAGGTGACGGCGACCTTAGTGCAAGTCACCGGCATTGGCCGTTGGACCGCAGAGATTTACGCTATGTTCAGCCTTGGCCGCGCAGATGTCTTCGCGCCGAATGATTTGGCGCTGCAAGAAGCCGCGCGCCGCCTGTTCGACCTGCCTGGCCGCCCGCGCGAAGCGCCGATGCGGCGGATGGCGGAAAGCTGGTCGCCTTGGCGCACGGTTGCGGCGGGGCTTCTCTGGGCCTATTACCGTGTGGAAACCGATAGGGAAGGCGTCATATGACTAGGGTGTTGAATTCGGACAAGCGCGGGCCTGCGAATGGCGGCAATGCGACATCGGCGGTCGTGTTCGTGCATGGTTATGGCGCGGATGGGTCCGACCTTTTGGGGCTGGCTGACCCTTTGGCCCCGCATATGCCGGGCACCGTGTTCTTCGCGCCCAATGCGCCCGAACCCTGCGTTGCCAACCCGATGGGCTTTCAATGGTTTTCCATCCCGTGGATCGACGGATCATCTGAAGCGCAATCCCGCGCGGGTCTGCTGGCCGCTGCCGAGGATTTAAACGCTTTTCTGGATGGTATCTTGGACCAAGAGGGCCTGACCCCCGACGCGCTGGCACTTGTGGGGTTCAGCCAAGGCACCATGCTGAGCCTGCATGTCGCGCCGCGCCGCGCCGCGCCTTTGGCGGCAGTGGTGGGCTTCTCGGGGCGGCTGCTGGCGCCCGAATTGTTGGAGGCTGAAACCGTCAGCCGCCCGCCGGTGCTTTTGGTGCATGGCGACCAAGATGATGTCGTTCCAGTCGCGTCCTTGCCAGAGGCCGCTGATGCGCTTGTGGCCGAAGGGTTCGAAACCTATAGCCATATCTCGAAGGGCACGGCGCATGGTATAGCGCATGACGGGCTGTCGCTGGCGCTGTCCTTCCTGCGCGACAAACTGCCGGGATAGCACGCGGCCCGCACATTTGCGTGAGGGTCAAGGATTTGGGTGCCCGCACCCAACAACCTGTGCAAGGTAGAATCCTGCGATAAGGGGGATAAGCATGCGCCTGAAACACACTGTCATCGTTGGAAGCTTGCTGGGCGCAGCCGCCCTAAGCGCTGCCTTTGTTCTGTCCGACCATCGCGCCATGGCGCAGATGACGGGGCATGGTGGTATGCATGGGCATGGCCATAACGGGGCGGGCCATGATGAAGCGACCATGCCGGGCCTGCGTGGGCTGGATGCAACACCGCGTGAAAGCGAAGAACTGGCGGTCATGTTTCGCAATTTTCAAACCCTGCGCCGCGAAGTGGAGCTGCTGCCCAACGGCATTCGCACCGTGACCAGTTCAACCGACCCCGACGTGATGGCTGCACTTGTCAGCCACGTTGTTGGCATGATCGCACGGGTGGAAGAGGGGCGTGATCCGCAAATCTTCATCCAAAGCAAAACGCTGGATATTTTCTTCCAGCGGCCAGACGCCATTGCGACCCAGATCGACCTGACCGAAGAGGGCATTGTCGTGGTCCAGACCTCTGACGACCCAGAGATGGTCACGGCGCTGCATGTTCATGCGGGAGAAGTCAGCGACATGGCCGCGCGCGGCATGCAAGCGATACATGAAAAGATGATGCAGGGCGGCTGAAGCGCCTAGACCGCTTGCGCACCTTTGCGATGCGGGCCGAACAGCGCTGCCAGCCCAAGGATCACACCAGAGACGACGGCGATCATTCCCGCCGCGCTGACCGCGTTTTGCCCTCCCAACCAAAGCGGACCATAGCCCGCCAGAACGTAGCCCAGACTGGCCGAGAGCGCGGCAAACAAAAGCGACCACCAAATTTGCGCAGCCAGCCGGTTGGTCATAAGCCGTGCGCTGGCTGGTGGGCAGATGAACATGGCGATCACAAGGATAGACCCCACCGCCTGAAACGCCGCGACCGCGGCCAAAGCGGCGCTTATGACCAACCCGAAGCCAAGCGCGCCGGTGGGAATACCCATGGATTGCGCGAAGCCTTCGTCGAATGTGGCAATCTTCAGCCAGCGCCAAAAGATCACCACCAGCGCCGCGATCAGCGCGCAGGCCAGCGCCATGCTTG
>CAYNWX010000181.1:0-9469 GCA_964401005.1 uncultured Natronohydrobacter sp. | reverse complement strand
ATGAACACGTCATGCAGGCGCAAGGGGCGGTCGGGGTGGCGGGCGATGCGTTGCTCTAGCAGGTCGAGGTCAGAAACAAGCGCCGTGAACATGTTGCCCTGCGGGCCTTGCAGCTTGGTTCGCAAGGTTGCGATCTCATCCTGCACGCTTTCGACGGCGTCTTGCAGGATGTCGCCGTCGATGTCGGACTTGCCGGTGCGGTGCCAAAGACCATCAGGGCCGATCTCGATGGCATCCTCGCCCAAGGGGCGGGTTTCGACGATATGTTCCAGCCGGATTTGCGCGATCAGCACGTTGACGTGGTCGGCGCCTTTGACCCAGTCGGCGGGGTCGATGAGGGCGATCTTGGTGAGAAGGTCGTAGTCTTGCGGGCGGCCATAAAGGGCGTTTTCATACCACTCCACCCAGAAACCCCAGCCGTCGCCTTGGTCAAGGATTTTTCGCTGATCGTTGACCCAGATTTGCTCAATCAGGTTGGTTTCGTGCCAGAGCGATATCTGGTCTATATCCTGCCCTCGTTCCAACAAAACACAATCAACGGAGACAGCGTCCCAGATCGTGGCAATTTGAAAGACGGAGTCTCTCGCTGCTTGATCAGCGCACGTAACGGCATCAAGCACTCTGTCGATGATGGTAACCGTGTTTTCCTCAAGCGTGGTCGCATGGGCGGCGACCATCGCAGTAAAAGAGGCATCCGCCGCGCTGCCATTGTCTACGTAATACTCATTGTGCATCACAACATCGGCATTGGCGGCGAGGACAGCCTCGCTAATCGGCAGAGTTTGATCAACCTTTGCGGCGCTGGATACCAAGCAGGACCGCAACAGCGGTAGAGCAGTTTCCCCTAGTTCGCGCGTAGCATCAGTCAGGCTCCACTCCCAATACAAAGGCAACACCCGCATTGCCGCGCGATGCGCAATTGTCACCGCCCAGCGGCGGGCGGTTTCGCGTTGCTCGTCCGTCTCTTGCGGCAGGTTTTCCAGCCATACCTGCAAGCTCTCGGCGTCTTTGATTTCGCTCGCGTCCAACCGCCTACTCCAGCATCACCAGCCCCGCCTTGAAGCGGGCCATGTTGGCGCGATAGCCTTCGGCGGATTTCAGCAGTTTCGCCTGCGCGGCCTGATCCAATTCGCGCACCACGCGGCCGGGCGACCCCATCACCAGCGACCCGTCGGGGATCTCTTTCCCTTCCGTCACCAGCGCGCCTGCCCCGATCAGGCAGCCGCGCCCGATGCGCGCGCCGTTCAGCACCGTCGCGCCCATGCCGATGAGCGAGCCGTCGCCGATGATACAGCCATGCAGCATCGCCTTGTGCCCGATGGTGCAATTCGCGCCGATCACCAGCGGATAGCCCATATCGGTATGCAGCACGCAGTTTTCCTGGATGTTGCTGCCTGCCCCCACCACAATCGCCTCGTTATCGCCGCGCAGGGTACTGTTGAACCAGATGGACGCGCCCGAATGCAGCACGATATCGCCGATCAGGTGGCAGCCCGGCGCGACCCAATAGTCGCCATCCGAAGGCAAGGTGGGGCGGCGGTTGCCAAGCGCATAGAGCATCACGCACCCCCTAGTTTGCGCAGCCGTTCGATCAGGCTGGACGTGTCCCAACGCCCGCCGCCCATTTGCTGCACGTCCTTATAGAACTGGTCGATCAGCGCGGTCACGGGCAAGGACGCCCCCACATCATCGGCGGCGGCAAGGCAGATGGCCAGATCCTTGCGCATCCAGTCCACCGCGAAACCGTGGTTGAATTCGCCGTCCAGCATGGTGCCGTGGCGGTTGGCCATTTGCCACGACCCGGCGGCACCTTGGGAAATGACCTCGATCACCGCGCGGCCATCCATGCCGGATTTTTCGCCGAAATGCAGCGCCTCAGAGAGGCCCTGCACCAGCCCGGCGATGCAGATCTGGTTCATCATCTTGGCCACTTGGCCCGCGCCGCTCTCGCCCATGCGTTTGCACACGCGAGCATAGGCGGCCATGACGGGTTCGGCGCTGGCATATTGCGCGGCATCGCCCCCGCACATGATGGACAGAACGCCATTTTCCGCGCCTGCCTGCCCGCCAGAGACGGGCGCATCGACAAAGCCCAAGCCCAGATCGGCGGCGGCTTGGTTCATCTCGCGCGTGACTTGGGCCGAGACGGTCGTGTGGTCGACGAAGATCGCGCCTTTGGTCATGCCCGCGAATGCGCCATCCGGGCCTGTGCAGACGCCGCGCAGGTCGTCATCATTGCCCACGCAGGCCATAACAAATTCGGCCCCTTCCGCGGCCTTGGCCGGGGTCGCGGCCCAAGCGCCACCGTGCTTCTCGACCCAAGCCTCGGCCTTCGCGGCGGTGCGGTTATACACCGTCACTTCGTGGCCCGCTTTCGCCAGATGCCCCGCCATCGGCGCACCCATTACACCAAGGCCCAAGAATGCCAGTTTTGCCATCGTCTCTTTTCCTCTCGAATTCTTGTGATTGCGCAGCCCGCGTTCTAGAGATTGCGCTTCCCATGCATGGGGCATACCTATCAGCCCCAACGCAACGCCAAAAGTAAAGCTCTGACGCAACGTGCCGATGTTTACCCTGTTTAGATGGCTTGTCAGGTTGTTCCTGGGCCTGGCCTTGATCGCGATTATGGCGGTGATCGGCGTGTATTTCTTCGCGTCGCGGTCGCTGCCCGACTATGATGGGCGGCGCGTGGTCGAGGGCGTGTCTGCTCCGGTCGAGATTGTGCGCAACACCCATGCCGTGCCGCATATCTTCGGGGAAAACGACGCGGACGTGTTCTTCGGGCTGGGCTATGCCCATGCACAGGACCGTTTCTGGCAGATGCAAATGTCGCGGCGCATGGCGCAAGGTCGGCTGTCGGAAATGTTCGGGCGCAGCACCTTGCGCGTGGACGAGTTGATGCGGCGGCTGGACATCTACACCTTGTCGCGTGAAGCCTTTGATGCGCAAGACGCGCCGACCCAAGCCGCGCTGACGGCCTATGCTGATGGCGTGAATGCTTGGCTATTGGAGGTCAACGAGGGCGCGCAGGGGCGCGGCGCGCCGGAATTCTTCCTGTTCGACGCCGAAATGCCGCTGTGGCAGCCTGCCGACAGCATTGCCATTTTAAAGCTTCTGGCAGTGCAGCAAAACACCCAAATCGCACGCGAGGTGCGGCGCGCGCGGTTGTCGCTGGCCTTGCAGGGAACCGGGCTGACGAACGTTCTGCCCGATGTGATGGCGGCGAGCGCCGCAGCTCTGCCGGATTACGGCCAAATCTTTCCCGGTGTGCCGCGCGGGGGCCGATCTGCGGAAGGAAATGATCCTTTCGCAATGCTCCCCGTGCCGGAATTGCGCACGGCATCCACCAGTATAGCAGCCGCACCCGCGCGTGCGGCCACTGATGGCGCGCTTCTGGCGCATAGCCCTCAAGCCCCGCTTTCGGCGCCGTCCATGATGTATCTTGCCCGGCTAGAGTTGCAAAGCGGAGCCGTTATCGGTGCGACCGTGCCGGGCCTGCCTGTGGTTCTGTCCGGGCGCTCACCGATGCTGGGATGGGGTTTGGGCGCGGCCTTCGTCGATGACAGCGACCTATTCTTGGAAGAATTGAACCCCGCCGACCCGACGCAATACCGCACCCCCGATGGCTGGGCCGAATTTGAAAGCCGCGGCTCGATCATTCGACTAAAGGATGAAGACCCGGTCACCCTGACCCTGCGCTGGTCGCGCAATGGGCCAGTGTTGTCGGGCGGCCTGTTCGATCTGGCCAGCGTCACCCCACCCGGCCATGTGGCGACGGTCTCTTGGACGGCGCTCGCGCCCGATGACACCTCGATCACCGCATTGATGGGATTGATGCGCGCGCAATCGCTTGAGGACGCGCTTGCCGCGGGCGAACATTACATCGCGCCGGCACAAAATCTGACATTGGCTGAACCCGATCGCATTGCCATGCACACAATCGGACGCCTACCCCGCCGCAATGCCGAGTCTTTGACACAAGGCCATATGCCCGCCCCTGGTTGGCAGGCGCAAAACCTTTGGCTGGGCAGTTTGCCCTATTCCGCCAATCCCAGCTTTACCGACCCGGAAGCGGGTATCTTGCTGAACACCAACAACGAAATGCTGGACCGACCCTTTCCGCTGCATGTCGGCCATGATTGGGGCGACAACCAGCGCATAGACCGGTTGGATCATTTGGTACAGGCGCGCAGCGTGCATACCCGCGACAGCTTTATCGAAGCGCAGCTTGACACTGTCAGCCCGGCAGCGCGCTTGCTGTTGCCTTTAGTGGCGGCAAACCTTTGGTTCTCTGGCGATGCGGCACCCGAGGGCACTCGCGCTCATACCAGACAACGCGCCCTGCGCCTTCTGGCCGAGTGGAATGGCGAGATGAACGAACATCTGCCTGAACCGCTGATCTACACCGCCTGGATGCGCGCGTTGCAGGAGCGCCTGATCCGCGACGAGCTTGGGCCGCTCGCCGACGACTTTACCCATGTTGACCCAGCCTTCATCGCGCGCGTGTTCCGGGACGAAGCCGGTGCCGCGGCGTGGTGCGACATCATTCAGTCCTCTGTCGTGGAAAGCTGTGATGACATGGCCCTTGTTGCGCTGGATGACGCGATCTTGCGTCTGTCGGAGCAGTTCGGGGACAATCTGGAAAGCTGGCGCTGGGGTGATGCGCATGTCGCGCGGCACGATCACCCGGTGCTGCGCGATGCCGGAATGTTGCGCTACGTGGTGAATATTCGCCAATCCACCTCTGGCGGCGACCACACACTGAACATGGGTCGCAGCGCAGGAAATGCGGCCGACCCGTTCGCCAATGTCATGGGGTCAGTCTATCGCGGAGTGTATGATTTTTCGGACCCGGAAAGCTCTGTCTTCATCATCTCGACCGGGCAATCGGGCCACCCGTTGTCACGACATTATGACGATCTGGGCGATCTGTGGCGGCGCGGTGAATATATTCCGATGACACTTGACCCCGATCTTGCGCGCGCGGGCACCATTGGTGTGATCACTCTGGACCCACGATAAGCCCTGATTTTGTGGCTGCAGACACGGTTTGCGTGGCTTTTGCGCAACTTTATGCAACGTTGCTAAAAAGTTGACCTAAAGTCAAAAATGACAGTAACGCGCTAGTGATGGCATCTGTTAAGCAAATGTCACATTGTGGCGCGTTGAGGAGCGCGCTGGATCTGGGAGGATCAGCATGAAATACAGCGTTCTGGGTGCGCTCGCGGCGCTTGCCGCGACACCAGCACTTGCAGGTGGGATCGAACGTTCCAACCAATCCATGGCGATCCTGTTTCAGGAAGGCCGCTACCTTGAATTCGGCGCGAGCTATGCCAATCCAGATGTCAGTGGCAACATCGTGTTGCCGCCCGCAACTGGCGCATCTGGCAACATCACAGACAGCTTTTTCTCTGGGTCGATATCTTACAAAGCCGATGTAAACGAAAAGCTGTCCTATGCGATCATCCTCGATCAGCCATTCGGGGCTGATACGCTTTATCCTTTGGGCACGACCCTTGGCGGATCGTTTGGGCAAGTGAAAAACACAACCCTGACCGGTGTGATGCGCTACAAGTTTGGCTCCGGGTTCAGCGCCTATGCTGGATTGCGGTCATCGTGGACCAGTGGATCGGTGGGTTTGCCTTTCGCTGCTGGCTACACAATGACCACGAACACCGATCAAGCCTTTGGTTATCTGCTTGGTGTCGCTTATGAAAAGCCCGAAATAGCGCTGCGCGTAGCGCTGACCTATAACAGCAAAATCAAGCATTCCTTCACCGCGACTGAAAGTATTGCGCCTGTACCGACAACATTCGAGACGAATCTACCGGAATCGCTTAACCTCGAATTCCAGTCTGGTGTGGCAAAAGATACGCTGGTTTTCGGTTCGATCCGCTGGGTAAATTGGAAGGACTTTGTCATTCAACCCGCCGCCTACGGCGCATTCATCAGCCCTACGCCGCTGGTAAGCTACGACGAGAACTCTGTCACTTACACATTGGGTGTGGGCCGTCGGTTCAACGAAAACTGGTCGGGCTCTGTCAGCCTTGCGCATGATACCGGCAATGGCGCTATCACTGGGAACCTTGGCCCAATTGGCAAGCGCAATTCGATTGCCCTTGGCCTGTCTTACGCCCGCGATGCAATGACGATTAGCGGCGGCGTGCAATATTCGCGCATCGGCTCTGTCACAACGCGTCCGCCCGTGAACAGCACGTTCGGCGACAATTCGGCGCTTGCCGCAGGGATCCGCGTTGGTTTCAGTTTCTGAGTAGCTTGTGTTTCAGTATCTACGAACCCTGTCCGCATTTGCGGGCAGGGTTTTTTCTTGCTGGTTACGGGGTCAGCTTTGATTGACGCGCGTCCTGACAGGGTCTAGCTAGGCACGGCCCCGCTTATGGACATGATCATGCCCCTGCCCTCTGCCCGCGACTGGACCAACGCCTCCGAGCGCCGCGTCATGCTGTTTGGCATGTCGGGTCTTGGGAAAACCCATCTGGCGAAACTGCTGCGCGAGGGCGGTGACTGGTTCCACTACTCGGTCGATTACCGGATCGGAACGCGCTACATGGGCGAATACATCGCCGACAATTTCAAGCGCGAAGCCATGCGCGTGCCGCTTCTGCGCGAGTTGTTGTTGACGGATTCGGTTTATATCACCTCGAACATCACCTTCGACAATCTGGCGCCTCTTTCGACCTATCTGGGCAAGCCGGGCGACCCCGACAAAGGCGGGCTGCCCTTTGACGAATACATGCGCCGTCAGGACCAGCACCGCGCGGCCGAAATCGCAGCTTTGCGCGACACGGTGCCCTTTATTGCGAGAGCCGAAGACCTGTATGGCTACCGCAATTTCGTCTGCGACACGGGCGGGTCTATCTGCGAAGTGACCGATCCGTTCGACCCGGATGACGCGCTGATGGGGGAACTGGCCGCGCATGTGCTGCCCGTCTGGATCGAAGGGTCGGACGCGCATACGGCCGAATTGATCCGCCGTTTCGATCGCGCGCCCAAGCCCATGTATTATCAGCCCGATTTCCTGCATGCTGCTTGGGCCGACTACCTGTCGCAAACCGGCCAGTCCGAGGACAAGGTCGACCCGGACGCCTTTGTGCGCTGGACCTATGCACGCGCACTCGCGCATCGCGCGCCCCGTTACCGCGCTATGGCACAGACTTGGGGCGTGACCGTGAGTGCCGAAGAGGTGGCCAAGATCACCGATTGCGATAGTTTCAACGCCCTGATCGCGACCAAACTGGACTAAGACAATGCCCATCAAACTGCCCGAAACACTGCCCGCCTACGACGTGCTCTCGCGCGAAGGGGTGATGGTGATGTCGGACAGCGCGGCCTCGCGGCAGGACATCCGGCCCCTGCGGATCGGGCTGTTGAACCTGATGCCGAAGAAAATCCAGACGGAAAACCAGTTCGCCCGGCTGATCGGGGCCACACCCTTGCAGATCGAGCTGTCGCTTATCCGCATGACGGAACACGAAACCAAGACCACCGCCGCCGAACATATGGCCGAATTCTACCGCCCCTTTGCAGACGTAAAGGGCGAGAAATTCGACGGGCTGATCATTACCGGAGCACCGATAGAGCATCTGGACTACGCTGACGTCACCTATTGGGATGAACTGACCGAGGTGTTCAACTGGACCCAGACACATGTTCACCACACCGTCGGGGTGTGCTGGGGTGGCATGGCGATGCTGTGGCATTTCCACCGCGTGCAAAAGCACATGCTGTCGGAAAAGGCGTTTGGCTGCTTCCGCCACCGCAACATGGCGCCTGCCTCGCCCTATCTGCGCGGGTTCTCGGATGATGTGCTGATCCCGGTCAGCCGTTGGACAGAACTGCGCCAGCCAGAGATTGATGCCGTGCCGGGGCTGACCACGCTCATCGCCTCGGACGAGGTGGGGCCCGCCCTCATTGAGGACCCCGCGCACCGGGCGCTGATGATCCTGAACCATTTCGAATATGACAGCACCACGCTGAAGGAAGAATATGACCGCGACGTGGACGCGGGCAAACCCATCGCGGTGCCGCGCAATTACTACCCGGATGACAATCCCGCGCGTATGCCCATGAACCGCTGGCGAAGCCACGCACATCTTCTATATGGTAACTGGATCAACCAGATATACCAGACAACGCCCTATGACATTTCCCAGATTGGCCAGTAAGGCCGCGCTTTTATCGGCACTTGCGGTCACGACCATGGCCTGCGCGCAAGCCGCTGACACCGCAAAAGCCTCGCCACAGGGGGCTTACATTGCGTTGGACGGTGGGCGCGTGCATGCGGTCGTGCAAGGGCAAGGGCCGGACCTGGTGCTGCTCCACGGCGCGAATGGCAATGCGCGCGATTTCACTTTTGATTTAGCCGGCCGCATGGCGCGAGACTTCCGCGTGATCGCGCTGGACCGCCCCGGATTTGGCTATTCCGACCCGTTTGGTGCCCCAAAAAGCCCGCTCGCGCAAGCTGCAATTCTGCGCGACGCTGCTGCAGAGCTTGGCGTCGAGCGCCCGATTGTTCTAGGCCATTCCTATGGCGGCGCAGTGGCTATGGCTTGGGCTTTGCAAGCGCCAGATGACGTGGCAGGGCTGACACTTCTGGCCCCCGCTGTCTATCCTTGGCCGGGGGAACTTGGGCTGTGGTATCAATTGTCCTCGTCATGGCTGGGGCAAAACGTGGTGTTGCCCTTGGTTGCAGGGCTTGCGCCGCGCGGGGCGGTCGACCGAAGCTTGGAGGGCGTTTTCGCACCCAATCCCGTCCCGGAAGGATATATGGACCATTTGGGCTATGACGTGACCTTGCGCGCCAGTCAGCTTACGCTGAACGCCAAGCAGGTCGACAGCCTGAAAGGCTATGTCGAGGCGATGTCGGGCGGCTATCCGGCGCTGGAGATGCCGATAGAGATTGTCCACGGCGATCAGGATACGACCGTTGGCCTGTCCTTCCATTCGCAGCGCATGGCCGACACGCTGGACAATGCCAAGCTAACCATCCTGCCCGGCGTGGGCCATATGCCGCATCACGCGCGGCCAGAGGATGTGGCACAGGCCATTCGCCGCACCCACGAACGCGCCTTAGCGCAGTAACACCGGAGAGATCATGCGCTTCCTGACCCTTGCCTTCGTCGCGCTGCTTGGGCTTGGAAGCCCGGCGCTGGCGCAACAGCATTACGTGGCCCAGCCCTCTGCCGCCGAACTTGAAAACGCCGATGTGCTGCTGGTCGATATTCGCCGCCCCGAAGAATGGGCGCAAACCGGTGTGCTGCCAAATGCGCATTTGCTGACCTATGAAGCCTTTGCCACACCGCAAGAGTTTCTGGCCGCCCTGGCCCCGCAGATCGAAGAAGGCCGCCCCGTGGCCCTGATCTGCCGCACCGGGAACCGCACCAATATTGCCGCGCGTGAATTGGCCACCTTGCTCGATCAGCCTGTGATAGATATTCAAGGTGGAATG